>CAYXEY010000323.1:1816-6418 GCA_964464105.1 uncultured Planctomycetaceae bacterium | reverse complement strand
AATTGGACTACGCGAGCCTTCCCTTGAAGCGCTCATGGTTGGCGAGAACGCGCCGATGGTGGATTGGTGGGTTATTGGTTGTCACACTCGGCGCGGCGATCCTCGTGACGGACAGCGGTCCCGGCTCGCGGCAGGAGGTCTGCGACCTGTGCAGCGCTTGTCGGTCAGTGAGAACCGTGGGCATTTTCGGCACTGATTTTGAATTAACAAATGCAGTCCACAAGGGCGTGATTTGCGAATGCCTCGAAAAGCACTCTGGCATCAGCTGTGCGCATAAATGGCGCGGCTACTCGTGGACTTCCGGGCTCAAGAGGGCCTGTGGTAATGGACGCGGGGCGCTCGATGCCCGCATACTCGACTTACACGGCATGGACAGAATCTTGATGAATCATTTGGCCAACGATCCAGCCTTTGAATCGAAGTTACGGCAAAACCTTGGCGCCATGGAAGCGGACCGGACGTTTCTTGAGGGGTTGCTGAATGAGTGCATCGCAGCGCAGACTACAACGCAGGCGAGCACTCCTTAGTCGGTGGATCGATAAGGCCAACCCACACTACACTGACAACTGATCACTGACAACTGACAACTGTCTCACACATTCGCCACGCGCCCGGGATCTTTCACCAGCGTCTCCGCGATGGTCAGGCGTTGCATCTCGCTGGTGCCCTCGTAGATCTCCGTGATCTTCGCATCGCGGAGCAGCCGCTCGGCGATCTCTTCCTTGCAGTAGCCGATGCCGGCGAGGACCTGGATGCACTGGTTGGCGCAGAAGCTGGCGGTCTCGGAGGCGAAGACCTTGCACATCGCCCCGTAGCGCATCAGGCCGGCTTCGTCCTTTGTCTTTTTCGCCTCGCAGCCGCGATAGAGCAGCGACCGGGCGGCCTCGATCCGTGTGGCCATGTCGGCGATCTTCCACTGGATGGCCTGAAACTCGGCGATGGCCTTGCCGAACTGCCGCCGCTGCAGGGCGTAATCGGTGGCCTTGTCCAACGCTGCCTGGGCGATGCCGATGGCCTGGGCCGCGATGCCGAGCCGTCCACCCCCGATGCCGGTCAGGGCGATTTTGAGGCCCTGTCCACGCTCGCCAACCAGGTTGGCCGCGGGAACGCGACAGTTTTCGAAAACCAGCTCGGTCGTGCTGCTGCCGCGGATGCCGAGCTTCTCTTCGTGCTTGCCGACGGTCAGGCCGGGCGTGTTCTTCTCGACCAGAAAGCAACTTGCGTTGCGGCGGTCGGTGTTCTCGGTGCGGACGAAGAGCAGCACCACGTTGGCCTCGGCCCCGTTGGTAACCCAGAGCTTGGTGCCGTTGATGACCCAGTGGTCGCCATCGGGCTTGGCCACGCATGTCATCGAGCCGGCGTCCGATCCGCTGTTGGCTTCAGACAAGCTGAAGCAATTGAGCCATTCGCCCGAGGCCATCTTCGGCAGCCAGCGCTGCTTCTGCTCGGGGCTGCCATACTTCATGATCGGGTCGATGACCAGCGAATTCTGCACGCTGTTGATCACACCGACCGAGGCGTCGGCCCAGGAGAGTTCCTCGACCACGATGGACGAGGCCAGCGGGTCCATGGCCGCGCCGCCGTATTCCTCGGGCACGCAGATGCCCTGATAGCCCATCTCGCCGAGTTGCTTGACGACGTCGCGCGGGAACTCGCCCTTGAGGTCGCGCTCCATCGCGCCCGGCGCGACGACATTCCGCGCGAAGTCGCGAATGCTGTCGCGGAGCATGAGATGCTCTTCGTCGAGTTCGTAGCCGAAGGGGATGACGGTGTCGGTCATGGTGTCGCCCATATTGATGAGATCACTCGCTGCCTGTGTCTTATTTTCAACAATCGCCTCAATTGCTCAGGCACTGCGCCGCTGATATTCAGCGCGGGCAATAAGCATCCGCTGCACTTCGCTTGAGCCCTCGCCGATTTCGCATAGCTTGTTATCGCGGAGCAGCCGCTCTACGCAGACATCCTTCGTATAACCCGCCCCGCCGTGGATCTGGATCGAATCCCAACCCACCCGGCTGGCCATCTCCGAGGCGAACAGCTTGGCGATCGAACTCAGCCGCTTGTCAGGTTTACCGGCGTCGTGCGTGGCCGCGGCCTGGCGGACCATCAGTCGGGCGGCCTCGATCTGCGTCTCCATGTCGGCCAGCTTGATCTGAATCGCCTGGAAATCATGCAGCGGCTTGCCGAAGCTCTTGCGCTCCCCGGCGTATTTCACCGCTTCTTCCAGACATCCCCGCGCGAGTCCGACCGACAGCGAGCCGATGGTGACGCGACCGCGGTCCAGCACCCGCAGGGCATCGACATAGCCGGCGTTCAGCTCGCCGCACAGGTTCGCGGCGGGTATCTCGCAATTCTCAAAATTGACAGGCGTTGTATCACTCGCCCGCATGCCCATCTTGTCTTCACGCTCGCCGATGATCAGCCCCGGCGTGCCCTTCTCGACGAGGAACGCGGAAATAGTGCGAGCGCCGCGCTCGTTCGTCTTGGTTCGCGCGGTCACAACGAACACATCAGCCCTCGCTCCGTTGGTGATCCAGAACTTGCGGCCATTCAGCACCCATCCGCTCGACGTCTTCTCCGCCCGCGTGGTCATGGCCTCGGCGTCGGTCCCGCAGTCCGGCTCGCTCAGACACCACGCGCCGATCTTCTCGCCCGCCGCCAGTTTCGGCAGCCAGTGGTTCTTCTGAGCATCGTTGCCCGCCAGCCGGATATGCGTCGAGCACAGGCCGCTGTGCGCGGCGATCATCAGCGCAGTCCCGCCGCACCACCGGGCGATCTCTTCGACCACGACGGTCATGCCGAGCAGCCCCTGCCCGGCCCCACCGTATTCCTCGGGAAAGGCCACGCCGAGGATGCCCATGCGGCCCATCTCGGAGATGACCTCCTCAGGGATCCACTTGGTCTCATCCCATTTGCGGGCATGCGGCGCGATTCGCTCCAACGCAAACTTGCGGGTGACATCGCGAAACGCGGACAGTTCATCGGACAGGTTGAAGTTCATCGCGGGGTCGTCTCTCGAATCACTTAGGTCGGGCCGCCCTTTACCCCCTCTCCCTTGAGGGAGACGGCCGGGGTGAGGGGGTCGCGGCGCCCATCAAGCGAGCGAAACGGCCATTTTAGGGGATGGGAATGGGGGGTCAAACGGGCGAGGAAGTTGTCAGTTTTGGGTTTTCAAGACGGCCCCAAACTCACGTTCAATTGGAATTGCGCTCCCGCCCCAACGCGCTGGATTTGGAACTCATCGCCTTCGCGAATGATAGACAAATAATGCAATCCCAGTAATTGGGCCGGCAAGCATCAACCCGATGGCCAGCCAATGCTTCACAACTGACCTTTCCTGATGCGCAACGACAAGAAGCAATTCCCCTACCGCGATACCTGCACCGATCAGCATCAGGCTCACGATCGGAAGCGGGATCAGGGTACGCAGAAACCTGAATCGATGCCGTTGTCCTGTCATAAGTCTGGCTCCACGGTGCATTTTACACCTCGATTCCCCCTCATTAAGTGCATGCGCTCGAAAGCTCGGATTTCTCCCCTCCGTCTCGTCGGGCCCACGTGCCTTCGTGCCTTTTTCCCTCCAAATTGTTATACTCCCGGGCACATGGCAGTCCCCATGTATCCGCCGACCGGCAGGCTTGCCGGGCGACAGCCACTCCACCTGGCGACGCGCGGCGGTCAACCATTCCCTGTGGGTGAATCAAGGAGCGTCCTATGAAGCGATTGAGTTTCCTGATTGCAATGCTCTGCGCCACCGTGTGGTGCTGCCCCGTTCGAGCCGATGATCCGCCGGCTGACGAGGAAAAGGAGAAATCCGCCGAACTGGGCGTCGGCGACAAGGCCCCGAGCCTGACCATTGGCAAGTGGGTCAAGGGATCGGAAGTCGATTTGTCCAAGGCCAAACCCGACGAAGTCTACGTCGTCGAATTCTGGGCCACCTGGTGCCCGCCCTGCCGGGCCAGCATTCCGCACCTCTCTGAAATGCAGAAGCACTTCAAGAGCAAGGGCGTGACCTTCATCGGCGTCAGCAACGAGAAGGACGATGTCGTAAAGAAATTCCTCGACTCCGGCTGGGATGCCAAGATGCAGTACACCGTGGCCCTCGACAAGTCCAACAAGACCTCGAAGGACTGGATGGAAGCCGCCGGACAGAACGGCATCCCCACCGCGTTCGTAGTGAAGAACGGCAAGATCGTCTTCATTGGCAACCCGTTGGGCGATCCGCTCGACGAGGAAGTGGCCAAGGCCTGCGGCGACAAGGAGTACGCCGAGAACGCCGGCAAGTTCAAGAAGCACGGCAAGGCCCTGAGCGAGGCGATTGAAGAAGAGGAATGGGATGATGCAATCAAGCTGATCGACAAGATGACCGAGCTGCGGCCGGGCGAGATGCGCCTGATGCAGACCAAATATTCGCTGCTGGCCCTTAAAAAGAAGGACAAGGATGCCGCGGCCAAGGTCGGTGCCGAGTTCGTCAGCAAGTGCGACAGTGCCGAGACGCTCAACGAGCTGGCCTGGAACATGCTGACCGAAGACATGTGGGAAGACGCCCGCGACGTGAAGCTGGCCAAGACCGCCGCCAAGAAGGCCGTCGAGCTGACCAAG
>CAYXEY010000323.1:0-1806 GCA_964464105.1 uncultured Planctomycetaceae bacterium | reverse complement strand
GTCATGGACACCTATGCCCGCGCATTGGCCGATGATGGTGACATCAAGGGCGCGATCGAGTGGCAGAAGAAGGCCGTCGCCCTGTGCAAGTCGGACAAGCAGTTCGAGAAGTTCCAGGAGGATCTGGAGAAGGCGCTGAAGGAGTATGAGACGCGCTAAGCGGTTCTCCGAATCTCTTTTGTGATGAAGTTTTTCGAGGTCGCGGGTGGCAACGCCCGCGACCTCTTTCTATTTCCGGATGTGGATATTAGATGACGGTTTGACGAAGCGACGGCACCGGCGTATCAAACACCCATGCCCATCTGCATCGCCCTGCTGCGCGGCATCAACGTCGGCGGACACAACAAGATCGCCATGGCCGATCTCCGCACATTGGCGGAATCGCTGGGATTGGCCAATCCCCGAACGCTCCTGCAAAGCGGCAACCTCGTGTTCGATGCGGGACGGAAGGCACCTTCGGCACTGGAGAAGCTGCTGGAGACCGAAACGGACCAGCAGCTTGGCGTGAAAGTCGATTACGTGGTGCGCAGCGCCGAGGAATGGCGCGCTATCATTGCGAGCAACCCCTTTCCGAAGGAAGCGAAGGCCGATCCGGCGCACCTGGTTGTCATGTGCATGAAGGACGCCCCCAAGCCGGCGGACGTCAAGGCGCTGCAGGCTGCGATTGCCGGGCCGGAGATGGCGAAGGCAGTCGGCCGCGAGTTGTTCGCTAGCTATCCGGCCGGGATCGGCACGTCGAAATTGACGAACGCCGTGATCGAGCGGAAGCTGGGCACGCGCGGCACGGCGCGGAATTGGAACACAGTGCTGAAGCTGGCGGCGATGGTGGAGTGAATGTGATTCGATCTGAGGATTTCGCATGCAAGGCCAGACTCTTGAAAATCCGACATCGCGCCCCCCGATTGATCGTTTTGTGTATCGCATGCTCGCGGGCATCGTGATGGGCATTGCGGTTCTCAATGCCGGTTTCGCAACAAACACGCACCTTCAACGAATACCCAACCTCAAGCGCGTGCTTGAGAGCGTGAAATTGGAAAGCGTGGGTCGCGGAGGAGAATGGCTGCTGAATCGCCACTTTCTCGTGACATCGGCCGCAATTGGCGCACTTGGCGTGAGTATTGGCGCATTCCGGAACCCCACTCGCAGCGTGATCGTATTCTCCTATTCGCTCAATTTCATCGCCATCGCCATGACTATCGCGGCGGAGGTCGCAATCACCAGAGTATGGACGCGAATACTGAGTCGCGTTTTACAATAAGCGAGGCCATAAACTCACGACTCTCGCTTAGCACGCAGTATCAGGAGGCTCACCATGATCCGCGGCATGCACGCCATGTTCTATTCATCCAAGGCCGATGAGCTGCGCGCCTTCCTGCGCGACAAGCTCGGCCTGCGCGGCTTCGACGTCGGCGGTGGCTGGCTGATCTTTGACGCGCCTGAAGCCGATCTGGGCGTGCATCCCACCGAAGCCGGCGAGCCGCCGTCGGGCACGCCGAACATCTCCTTCTATTGCGACGACATTGCCGTCACCATGCGCGAGCTGAAGCTCCGCGGCGTCGAATTCACCCAGGAAGTCGAAGACCACGGCTACGGACTGGTCACCTTTTTCAAAGCGCCGGGCGACTTCGCCATTCAGTTGTACCAGCCGAAATACGAAAAGTGATTCCACCGGTCGGCGTCGTCAGGCATGCGATCCTGCTCGCTTTGGAGTCTTCGACCTTGTCTTGCGTTGTGCTACCGCGTTTTCAGCGATTCTCGCTTTGACCAGTTTGCGCACGAGCGATGCCGGCAGAGGCTTTTCGGCCT
>CAYXEY010000322.1:0-6434 GCA_964464105.1 uncultured Planctomycetaceae bacterium | reverse complement strand
ACCCTTCGGTCATGGCGATCCTGCAGCGACGCTGCGCGATTCAGCAGGCGCACCTGGAGCGCGATCCGAACGGCGATGAGTTTGACGCTTTCATTCGCAACTACACGCCGACGTTCGACGAATTGCTGCCGGCCTATCGCTATGTGAACGCCGTCGAGGCTGCCGCCGAGGGCGCGGCGAATCTGGCGATTCACGATCCCGCCTCGGGCGATGTCTATCCGCTTTCCGGCGTGTCGCGGTTCATCGCGGCCATGCTGCAGGGCAAGACCGGTCGCGATCGTACGCAGGAACTCATCGCCTGGGAGAAGGCGCGCGAGGCCACGCTGGCCGATTGCAACGCGATCTATCGGCGGCTCGGCGTGCTGCTGACCGACGGCGACGTGCGCGGCGAGAGTTTCTACGAGCCGTTACTGCCCGGCGTGATCCGCGAGATCAAGACGGCTCTGGCGACGACGGACAATCAGCATTCAGCTATTCGCGCGGTCTGCCGCATCGATCAGGGCGCGACGTGCGTCTTTCTCGAAAAGGCGGACGGCAGCCCCGCGTTCAAAGGGCCGACCGGCGACCCACTGCCGGTCATCATTCAGAAATCCGACGGCGCGTCGCTGTACGCCACGACGGACATGGCCGCGATTTTGTTTCGCACGGCCGTGCCCGGTGTGCATCCTGAGAAGCTGCACGATGCGGAGTTGGCCGGCCGGCTGGCCGAACTGGGCGGAGGACTCGGCGCCGATCGCGTGATCTACAACGTCGGTGCACCTCAGAAGCTGCACTTCGAAATGGTCTTTGCCATCGCCGATGCCCTCGGCTGGACGAAGAAGCGGGGCGTGGACATTCGCCTGGAGCATGTCTCTTTCGGCAGCGTGCTGGGCGACGATCGCAAGATGCTCCGCACCCGCAGCGGCGAGAGCGTGCAGCTCCGCGAGTTGCTGGCCGAGTCGGTCGTGCGGGCGGAGAAGCTGGTGCGCGACGGCGAGGCGGACACCGAGCGGCGGCGCGGCTTCAGCGAGGATGAGATTCGCAACATCGGTGAGACCATCGGCATTGCCTCGGTCAAGTATGCTGACCTTTGTCAAAATCGCAACACAGATTACGTGTTTTCGTGGGACAAGATGCTGGCCATGAGCGGCAACACCGCGCCGTATCTTATTTATGCCTACGCCCGCATTCGCTCGATCCATCGCAAGGGCATCGAGGCCGGCGGACACTCCGGCGCGGGCGCGGCGTTGCACATCGAACATGCCGCTGAGCGCGCACTGGCGGTACGCATCCTGCAACTCGCTGAGACCATCGATGCAGTCGGTGAAACGCTGCTGCCCAACATCCTGTGCGAGTATCTCTTCGATCTCGCCGGCAAGTTCATGGTGTTCTACGAGGCCTGTCCGGTGCTGCAGGCGCCATCGGCCGGAATTCGCGACTCGCGCCTGGCCCTCTGCGAACTGGCCGCGAGAACCCTGCGGCTGGGCCTGTCGCTGCTCGGCATTCCGACGCTTGAGCGTATGTAGACAAGCCTCCAACCGAGTGCCCGAATCGCACTTGCGGGGCCGGTCTCTTTACACGATGGTCTGTTCTGTCTCTTCGCACGACGTTGACATCGATTTGCATCGAGCTGCCGCGGCACGGACGAGGCCGAGATAAAGCGGGTCGGGGCGAAGCGGGCGGCTGGTCATTTCGGCGTGGGCCTGGGTGGCCATGAAATAAGGATGCGCCTGCGGTGGCAGCTCCAGCACCTGCATGATCGGAAAGTTCGGATCGCGTCCGCTGAAGCAGAGACCCGCTGCTTCGAGTGCTTCGATGTAGCGTGGTTCGACCTCCCACCGGTGTCTGAATCGCATGCGCACTTCAGGCGCGTTGTTGAACAGCGATGCAGCGACCGTGCCGCCGCGAATCTGCACGTCGCGTCCGCCGAGGCGCATATTGCCGCCCAGGCCTTCGATCTGCTTCTGCTCGGGCAGGATATCGATGACCGGGTGAGCGCAATCGGGATCGATCTCGCGGCTGTTGGCCCCGGCGAGTCCGCAGACATTGCGGGCATATTCGATGACCGCCATCTGGAAGCCGAAACAGATGCCGAGAAAGGGCACGCCGCTGCGGCGGGCATGGGCGATGCAGGCGATCTTGCCTTCCGCGCCGCGTGCGCCAAAGCCGCCAGGGGTGAGGATCGCGTCGCAATGAGCCAGGCGATCAGCCGCGACCGCGTCAGTAATGTCCGTCGTGTCGATCCAGTCCATTCGGATGCGCACGCCCGCGGCGGTGCCGGCGTGTTCGAGGGCCTTGATGACGCTGGCATAGGCATCGCGGACAGATGTATATTTTCCGGTAATGCCGACGACAACCTCGGGCGCAGGCGCGGTGAGCCGCGTGACGTAATCACTCCAGACAGTCTTGGCCCGCTGTTCGGCCTCGGTGTGGATGCGGCTGCCCAGGCCGAGGATATCGACCACGGCGGCATCCAGACCGGCGTCGCGCACCATCTGCGGAATGACATAGATCGAGTCGCGATCGTGCATGGAGAAGACCCGCTCCATCGGCACCGATGAGTACATGGCGATCTTCTCGCGGACCTTCTCCGTGACGGTGCGGATGGCGCGGCAGGCGATGATGTGCGGCTGAATGCCGCTTTCGAGCAACTGCTTGATGCCCAGTTGGGCGGGTTTGCTCTTCTGCTCGCCGAGGGCCGGCGGTTCGATCACATAGGTCAGGGCGACGAAGCAGGTGCTGCCCGCGCCTTCCTCGAAGGCCAGTTCGCGAAGTGCTTCAATGTAATAGGCGTTCTCCACGTCGCCGACCGTGCCGCCGATTTCGACGAAGATGACGTCGGCGTCCGAGGCGACGGCAAGTTGTCTTAATTTACTCTTCACCTCGCCGGTCACGTGCGGAATCATCTGCACGTCGCGGCCGAGGTATCCGCCGCGCCGCTCCTTCTCCAGCACGGCGCTGAAAATCTGTCCGCTGGTGGCGAAGTTCAATCGCGAGAGGTTCTGGTCGAGCATGCGCTCGTAGGTGCCCAGATCCATGTCACATTCCATGCCGTCGTCGAGGACGAAGACCTCGCCGTGGCGGAAGGGATTGAGCGTGCCGGAATCGAGGTTGAGGTAGCCTTCGAGCTTGATCGGCGCGACAGTAAGACCTTTGTCTTTAAGAATCTTGGCCAGGCTGCTGGCGAAGATGCCCTTGCCCAGGCCGCTCATGACCGTGCCCATGACGCAGACGTACTTCGTCTTGCCCTTTTGATAGCCCGGCGGAATGGGCGTGTAGAACTCGGTCTCGTCGGTGGTCTTGGCGACGCCGGCAAGCATGTCGTGAGCCATGGCGGTGCTCCGAAGGGTGGGACAACAAGTTCCATCGTAGTCGACGTGTCAATAGATGAGCATTCAGCCGTCGGCCATCAGCCGTCGGCATCGAACGAGCGCTGATGGGTAATCCCCGCGTTTGGTTTTCCCCACCTTGAATTGGCGTTTTCCGGTGCAAAAACGTGGTTTTCCCCACTTCTTGTGGGCGACATTCCCCATCGGAATTCGCGTAACAGATTCCCTTTTTTCCTGTGTTCCTCTTGTGAACCCGGAACGTTCCGGGCTGAAAACGAACAAAGCACTCGAAACATAGGAGACACAGAAATGAACGCCACAATCGACAACGCGAAACTGGAATCGAAACGAAGTCCCTCACTATTGGCAGCAGTTGTAGTGGTCGTCGCCTCGCTGGTTGCGATCCAGACGGCCATGGCCCAGCCAAAGGTCCCCGTGCTCCGCAAGGCGAGCAGCAACATGAACTACGCAACCGACCGCGTCCTGGTCCGCCTGACCCCCAGCGCGACGGCATCCAGCACTTCAAAGGGCAAGTTGACCCTTCCCGGAGTGAAGTCGATGGATCAGCTCACGGGTGTCTCGAACGGCGTCGCCGCAAAGGGCACCGGCCGACCGCAGTGGTTCGTGGCCCGGCTCAACCCGGACATGAGCGTTGAGCAGGCCCTGCAGACCCTGTCGGCCGATCCGGCCGTCTCTGCAGTGAAGCCCGACTTCATCCGCAGCATTCCCCGGCCGATCCGCTCGTTCAACGCCGCCGCCGCCGATCCGAACGAAGGCCAGCAGTACGCCCTCGAGCGCATCGAAGCCGCCGCCGCCTGGCAGATTGAGTCCGGCAAGAAGTCCGTGGTCGTCGCGGTGATCGACACTGGTGTGCAGTTGAACCACCCGGACCTCTCCGCCCAGATGTGGACCAACCCCAATGAGACTCAGAACGGTGTCGACGACGACAACAACGGGTTCGTCGATGACGTTCGCGGCTGGAACTTCGTGTCGGGCAACAACAATCCCAATGACGACAACGAGCATGGCACACACTGCTCGGGCATCATCGCGGCGACCCGCGGCAACGGCGTGGGCATTGCCGGCACGGCCAACGTCACCATCATGCCCCTGAAGGTTCTGGACGACCAGGGACGTGGCACCGGATCGGACATCATGCAGGCGGTGCAGTATGCCGCCGACAACGGCGCCTCGATCGTCAGCATGAGTCTGGGCGGCGGTGGGTTTGATGAGGCGGAAGCCGAGATCTATCGCGATGTCATCGCCCGGGGCGTGGTGGTGATCGCGGCCAGCGGCAACGAGAGCAGCAATCAGATTGGTTTTCCGTCGGCCTACGAAGGCGTGATCTCGGTGGGCGCCACGGACATCAACGACCAGATCGCGGACTTCAGCAACACCGGCGAAGGCCTGGCGATCAGCGCTCCCGGCGTGGATGTGCTCAGCACGGTTCCGGGCTCGGGCTACGACAGCTTCAGCGGCACTTCGATGGCCACGCCGTACGTCGCCGGTGTCGCCGCTCTGCTCCGCTCGGTTGATGCGAACATGTCGGTGGACACCGTGCGACAGCGGTTGATGGATTCTGCTGATGACCTCGGTGCTCCGGGCTACGACACGGTGTTCGGCGCAGGCCGGGTGAATGCCCGCAAGGCCCTGGCGAATGACACAACGCCGAACCCGAATCCCAGCCCGACGCCTTCGCCGACGCCTGCTCCGGGCGGCAACACCAGCCCCGAGCGCGCCCTGGCGATTCAGCCGGGCCAGTACAAGGGCACCTGCCAGAGCGAGCTGTGGTACAAGATCAGCCTGACCCGCTCGGCCAAGATCGATGTCACCATCAGCGGCAACCAGGGCGACCTCGACCTCTTCGTGATGGACATGGATGGCCAGCTGGTCGCCGACTCGGCCTTCGACGGCTCGGATGAAGCCGTGAGCACGAACGTTGCTGCCGGTCAGTACCTCATCGCGATCGCGGCTTACGAGGGCCAGAGCGGATCGTTCACGATGAACTTCTCGACCTCGGCCACGGGCCCCGGCAACCCCGGCACGCCGGACCCGGATTTCCCCGGCTACCCGGATGACGGATTTGACCCGGGCGCTGGCGAGATGTGTGGTGCGGGCTCGGGCATGCCGATGTTCGCGATGGTCGCGGGCCTGATGGGCGGCTGTGCGACGACCCGCCGACGGCGGAAGTAACCCAACGGTTGTAAAGCGACCTTCGGTTTTCGATAAGGACCGGCCGCACGGTGAAAGACCCGTGCGGCCGGTTGTTTTTTTGGGGACGGGCGGCGTCTTGAAGGAGCAATTACTGCCGAGCAGCCTCACCGCTTGGCAATGGATTGGGCGTGCGTGTCCCCGTTTCGCGACCGATATGGGCAGGGCATTCGCTCGTTCGCGTTTCAGAGATCATCAGACCTTGCGGCCTACCCGATAGTTCCTGCGGCATCGCCCTCTCCGCGCTCCCGTCTTTTCGGACCTGCGGCACGGACATGAGGCGGCGGGAGCGCAAGGATGATTCGCATACCAGGCAAACAGCCGTGGTCGCCGTTCAAAGCGGCGTCGCTCTATCAGCAGGGACTCGCTGATTTCGAAAATGGTCGATATCGCGAGGCCATCGAACGCCTCGCCGCCATACCCGAGCGAAGCCTGCCGGGCACACTCGCGCGGTTCTATCTGGGACAAGCGCACCATCGGTTCGGCATCGCCGAGCTGCGCGCCGGACGATTCAAATCCGCGGCGGAGCATCTGGCCTCGGCGCGGCGGATCAATCCCGATTCGATCGGACTCTCGAAGTTCCTGGCGGCGGCGTACATCGGCGATGAGCGCTTCGACCTGGCGGCCAACGAGATCGAGCGCTGCCGTGCAGATGAAGGCGCTTCGCCGGAACCTACGACGATTTATCAGCGGACGATTCGGCTTGCCTACGTGCTGGTTCGCGATGGACAGCTGGATCGCGCGGTCGACGCGTTGAAATCAACGATCGCCGCGGCGCCGTGGCGGGCTGAGTTGCACCAGCATCTGGGGCTGATTCTCGCAGCGCACGATCAATATGAAACGGCTCGCGAACATCTGGCCCGCGCAGCCGAGCTGGCCCCGCTGCATTTCGACATTTTGATGAATTATGCCCAG
>CAYXEY010000321.1:0-6450 GCA_964464105.1 uncultured Planctomycetaceae bacterium | reverse complement strand
GATGGATGCCGTCCATGACGAGTCCGGCGCGCACATGCTGATCCCGCAACTCCAGGACGCCGTGCAGATTTCCGCGGCCACGGGGATGGGGCTGGACGCGCTGGTCGAAGCCGTACGCGAGCGTATTCAGGATCGCTTCGTGCGCGTGTCGATCGAGGCGGATGTCGAAAATGGCCGGCTCTTCGCCTATGTCCAGCGGCAGGGCCGGCTCATGTCGCAGACTGTCCAGGATGGACGGCTGCTGCTCGATCTGCAACTGCCCGCGGCCGAGGTGCAGCGCGTCATCGACATGGGCGGACGCGTTCGCAACCGTAGACCGGCGTCAATTTCAACAGATCAGAATTCGTAAGTATGGGTCGTTTGCGGTCGCGTGCCACTGCCATAAGCAATGCGAACGCGAGAGGACGCACCGGGGTAGACTCACCGCCAGAAGCAGTGGCACACGTCCTATCAAGCGTCATTCATCGCGACAGCATCGACGTATGATTGAGTCTAATCTTCCGGCGGCGGGGGCGGCATGTCCGGCTCGTCGCCGTGACCCATGGGCGGACCGCCGGGGGGCGGACCCTCCAGGTCGTCGGGATGCGGCGGCGGTGGACCCTCGGGACGCGGCTCGCCGGGGCCCGGGCCTCGATCGTTCATCGGACCGGCGCCGGGCGGCGGTCGCATTCCGCGGCGTCGCGGGCCGCGCGGGCCGAATTCGCCATCCGGTCCACCCGGCCGACCCGGACGACCGGGGCCTCCGAATAGAGACGGGCCGCGAAATTCACCCTTCTTGATTTCCTCGATGCGCCTGGCGATGAACTCTTCCGACTTCTCGCTCTGCTCGGCGTGCTCGGCCAGCTCCTTTTCGATTCGCTTCTGCTGCTCCGCGAGCCGCTTGGCGAATTCCTCCAACTGCGCCTGACGCCGCTCCTGGCGAAGGGCGAATTGCTTGCGCACGCGCCCGTCGATCTCGGAGACGATCTGGGCCATCTGCGGCTGATCGTTGGCGCCCGACGCCGCCTTGTACTTCTCTGCCAGCCCGCGAAGCTCGTGCTCGAGCTCGAACTCTTCAAACATTGACTGCGCCAATTTCGGATTGCGCTCATTGAGCACCATGGCGTCGCGGAACATTGGCAGGAGCCGCCGCATGGCCATGTCAAACTTTTGGGGATCGTTGGCCTTCAGTGCGATCAGCCGATCGTGCCACTGCGGCAGACGCTCCTTCAATTCGGCGAGCACCCGCTCGACCATCTGTTCGTTGAGCGGACCGTCGCCTTCCATTCGCCGCGGCCACCTGTCGCCACGATCGCGCCAACCCTTCGCCCCACGCGGACCACCCGACTCGCCGGGAGGTGGACCCTCTTCGCCCGGCCGAACCATGTCGCCGCCCTCGGCGTCGCCCGGCGGAGGACCGGGCCGATGACGCGGCCCGGCCAATGGACCATCCCCCTTCTCGGGTGGCGGCTTGGCCATGGCGCGATCTGCAATGAATGCGGTCGTCGCGATAAAGGCGACACACGTCAGCGCGACGCGGTGAATCTGATTCGGTAAGCGGTTCATATCGTGTCCTCGGATTGAATGCCGTTGCCGGCTGGTGTTCGCATGGACGATCCGGCCGGGCGATTGGCCTCTGCGCCGCCGACCGCATTGGACAATACTTCATACAGAGCTGCGCCGTCTGCGGTGTCAATCGCATCCGAAGCAGACTCTTCGATGGCGGAGAGCGACTCGTCGATTTCGCTCAATGCGAAGAGCTGCGTCTCGGCTTCTTCCGGCCAGGTGACGACCCTGCTGACCAGTTCAACCGGATTCCCGCGGTTCGATGACGCGTTCATGCGCCATCCCACCGTCACGCAAAGTGCAATGCAGGCGGCCGCGGCCAGCGCCCCATGCCAGGCATGCCAGCGCACAACCCCGACGGACCGGTGCCCCAGACGCACGAACTCCGCCCGCATGGCGGCCTTCGTGGACGTTATCGCGCGGGCCGACGGGGTCGGCGTGGCAACCCCCGCGAGCCACTCTTCCCCCTGTTGGATTTCGTCAAAATCAAAATTGTGTTCAGTCTTGTTCATGATCGTTTGCCACTGCTTCAAACAGTGAGACTTGCTTTCACCGGGTTCTCGCCGTCTCCTTGTCGATCGGCGTCAACCGGTTGTCGTCACTTTCCATCAACTCCCGCAAACGCTGCAAGCCGCGATGGCCTCTCGCCAGCGCCGTGCCCAGCGGTGTGTTCATCAGATCGGCGATCTCCTTGAACGAAAGCTGCGAGAAATGCCGCAGCAGGATCACTTCTCGTTCACTCTCGGACAAGGCCGCCAATGCCGCGTTCAACCGGTCGGAGTCTTCCGCCGCCTGCATCCGCGACAGGCCCGACTCCTGCGGCCGATCAGCGATGTCCTCGAATGGGTCGCCGGCAGCGCCGTCGTCGTAGCCGCCCGTCCCTCCGCCCGGGGTCGCCCGCGGGCTTCGCACCGCCCGCCTCGCCCGATCACGCGCCAGATTTGCCGCGATCCGAAACAACCACGCCTCAAACCGACCGTCGTGGCTGTAGGCCGCGATCATCCGGACCAACCGGACGAACACTTCCTGCATCAGGTCCTCGGCATCATGCCGCGACCCGGTCAGACGGAAGAGGAACCCGAACAGCCGGCCGGAATACCAATCGACGAGCTGGTCGTAAGCGCGGGAGTCGCCGCGTTGGGCACTTCGGATCGCCTCCGCCAACGCCTCGCCTTCCATGCCTGCCTCACGATGGGCCTAACGCCCCAACCCGCCATCAATTGCGACAAACTGTGCGTAATTGCCCTAAAAGGCCGAATTTCGAGTGTTATGGGACCTTCGCTCCCGAGCCACCCCTTGCATCCAGGATCGAACTCCCTATACTGGCCCGACTCGGAACTTTGTACGTTTGTTTGCTGTCGAGGTGTCGCATGCCCCGTGTTTGTCATTTCACCGGTAAGAGGACCACGTCCGGCCGCCAGTATACCCACCGCGGCAAGGCCAAGTACCTGGGCGGCGTCGGCACCAAGGTCACCGGCAAGACCAAGCGCAAGTTCAAGCCCAACATTCAGCGCGTCCGCGCGGTGATTGATGGCGTGCTGGTCCGCGTCAAGGTTTCGACCAAGGCGATCCGCATGGGCCTGATCCAGAAGCCGGTCAAGCGCGACTGGAAGCCGGAAGCCAAGGCCTCCTGATTTATTGACCGCCGTCTTTAGCCATTAATAAATAACCATCGCGACGTAACGCATGCCACTGCTCTTAGCAGTGCTTTTGCGAGTGTGCGCCCCGGTAAACCCACTGCTTCAAGCCGTGGCACACCCTTTACCACGCGCTGATAGAATCTTCCGATATGTCCCGCGCCATCGAAATCGATGAAGTTCGCCGAATTGCCGGATTGGCGCGGCTGCAGCTGTCCGACGCCGAATGTGAGCGGATGGCGGGCGATCTCTCGGCGATTCTCGATTACATGAACCTGCTCGGCGAGGCCAACACGAGCGATGTCGAGCCCACTGCGCATCCGCTCTCGGCAACCAATGTGCTGCGCGAGGATGTCCCGGGCGAATCCATGTCGTCGCAGATGGCGCTGGCCAATGCCCCGGCCAAAGACGCGCCCTATTTCCAAGTGCCCAAAGTCCTCGATCAGGCGGAGTAACACACGTCATGTCGGACTCCGTCATCCAGCGCGTTGAGCAAAGCCTGCAACGCATCCGCGCCGTCGATCCGCAATGCGGAGCGATGATCGAGGTGCTCGATGAATCGGCCCGGAAGCGAGCTTCTGAACTGGACGCTTCGTCGTCCCCCAGAGACGGGGGACGCTACGGCCAGCCCATCGCCATCAAAGACAACATCTGCACCATGGTCGGCCGCACCACCTGCGGCTCGCGGTTTCTCGCCGATTATCGTTCGCCCTACGACGCGACTGCTGTCGAAAAGCTCAACGCCGCCGGCATGGTCATCGTCGGTAAGACCAACCTCGACGAGTTCGCCATGGGCAGCAGTACCGAGAACTCGGCCTTTCACGTCACACGCAATCCGTGGGATCTCGACCGCGTGGCCGGCGGATCGTCCGGCGGATCGATCGCCGCCGTGGCCGCGGGCATGGTCGATTACGCCTTGGGCAGCGAAACCGGCGGCTCGGTGCGACAGCCTGCGTCGTTCTGCGGCGTCAGCGGTCTCAAGCCCAGTTATGGACGCGTGTCGCGATACGGCCTGGTTGCCTTCGCCAGCAGCCTCGACCAGATCGGACCGGTCGCCCGCGATGTGCCGGGCCTCGCCCGCCTGCTCTCGGTCATTTCTGGACATGACCCGCGTGATTCGACCAGCGTCGATGCGCCAGTGCCAGATTACGAATGCATGCTGGCAGACAAGCCCGGCGCAATGCGCATCGGCGTCGCCCGCGAGTATTTCGCCGACGGTCTTCATCCTGAGACCCGCATCGCGGTGGAAGCCGCCATCGACGTCTACAAGAAACTCGGCGCGCACGTTCGCGAGATCACCCTGCCACACAGCAAATACGTCGTGCCGTGCTACTACGTCATCTGCACCGCTGAGGCATCGAGCAATCTCGCCCGGTTCGACGGCGTACGCTACGGCGCACGCGCCGAAGCGAACGACTACATCAGTATGTATGCTGCCAGCCGGGCGCAGGGCTTCGGCGCGGAAGTCCGCCGCCGCATCATGCTGGGGACGTACGTGCTTTCAGCGGGATACCACGACGCCTATTACCTGAAGGCCCTCAAGGTGCGCACGCTGATCAAGCACGAGTTTGAACAGGCCTTCGAATCGTGCGATGTAATCCTCTCACCCACCACGCCCACGCCGGCCTTCAAGATCGGCGAGAAAACTGACAACCCGCTGGAGATGTACCTCGGCGACATCTACAACTGTGCCGCGAATCTCGCGGGCCTGTGCGCCGTGAGCATCCCGTGCGGCTTCACCCAGTCGGGCCTGCCCATCGGCCTGCAACTCATGGCCCCGGCCCTGGGCGAAACACGCCTGCTGCAAATCGCCCACCAATACCAGCAGGCGACAGATTACCTCACACGCAGACCGCCGCTTTGGGCCATCGCCGGCCCGTGAAAAAACACGATGCTCGCCGGTTTTCGCTTGCGCATGTCGTCGGCAAGTGATATCTTGCGCTTCATGAAAGCGAAACCAAAAATTCCATTCGAAGTCCTTGTCCTGCGCGTCACGCTGAACTACACCGACCCGCCAATCTGGCGAGACGTTGAAGTGCCCAGCGGGCTAAACCTGCATGACCTGCATTACGTCATCCAGTGCATCTTTGCCTGGAATGACTCGCACATGTACCACTTTCTGGCGCCGCCCGGTGGCAAGCTCACTCGAAAGGCCCTTCGCGAAGCCGCACGTTACGTCATGCCGGGCGAAGAGGGTTTTGGATTCTTTGAAGACGAGGACATTCCCGCCATCGAGACGACGATCGGCAATGTCTTCACGCCGGAATGCAAGCAAATTGTCTACGAATACGACTTCTGCGATTCGTGGGAGCATTTGGTAAAACTCAGGAAGCGCATTCACGTCGACACGACTAACCCCGTGCCCAAATGCTTGGCGGGCCAGAACGCAGCGCCTTTCGACGACATCGGCGGCATCTATGGTTATTACCAGTTGATCGATGCGCTTCGCGATTCGTCACATGAAATGCATGACTACGCAATTGCAGTATTTGGGGAAGACTTCGATCCAGCTCGTTTCGATCTGGACATTGCCAACCGGCGCCTCGCTTACACATTCAAGCCGGTCCCCAAGCGAACACGAAAGCCGCGAAAGAAATCCACGACCTGAAGAACGAAGCTGCAAAGGCTTCCGCAACAGAATTGATCAGTGCCATAAAAGGACCAGAATCACCCAAGCTGAGTTGACTCAAGTTCTCCCTTTCGTTTCACGGTGGCGACTTTCATGTTTCTGTACTGATCGGTACAGAAATAAACCCATTGTCTCGCGAGTTAAGAGAACTGTCCTTCCGCCTTTTGCCTGATGATTGCGGACGAAACGAACAGCGATCTCCTGCTAGCGTGCCCCGTGCACGATCATCCATCGGGACCGCGAGTCGCATGGCGGGCTGTACCACCTGGTTCATGAGCCCGTTTAGGGCCTGGTCGCGGCAGGCTTCGCCCTGAATTTCACAGGCTTGGTAAGACGGCCTGTCCGGTATCACACAGCCTCAGCCGACTATCGGACTCTTGCAGCCCCCCGAAATCCGCCGTAAAGCCCTGTCCACGTTGACATTTTCGCCTGTTTCGCCCATACTCTAATACGCTTCGCACACCCTGCTCGCGGACCGGCCAAGTTCGGCCGCGCGCCCTGCCAAACCCCCGCGAAGCGCCAGGAAAGAGTGCCGCACCGCATGGACCCCCCAGCGGCGGCTAAAAGCCAATCGGTCGCCTGCGGCGACTGAACATTCAAGTGAGGATTTCAAATGGCTGGCGTGGCCCCCCAGCGTGG
>CAYXEY010000320.1:0-6458 GCA_964464105.1 uncultured Planctomycetaceae bacterium | reverse complement strand
CGCCATCGGCATCCTCGGGTCGGGGGCTGGGCGCGGGGCGGCGCCCCGGGCGGCATGGGTGAGGGTTGGGGTGACTTCTTCGGATTGAGCCTGACCGCCGAAGCGGCCGATGACCCGCACGGTAATTATGCGACCGGCGGCTATTCAACTCATCTGCTCAGCGGCATGGTGGACAATTACTATTTCGGCATTCGTCGATTTCCGTACAGCACGGACATGAACAAGAATCCGACAACCTATGCGGACATTGATACCGCACAGGTTTCGTATCCGCCCGGCGTGCCGAGCAGCCCGGGCGTGGGTTCGTTCATCAGCACGAGCGCAAGCCAGGTCCACAACGTCGGCTCGGTGTGGTGCAACATGTTGTGGGAGGCGCGGGCCAACCTGGTGGACGCGAGCGGTTTTGCCGCGAACGAGACGATGATGCGTTTGGTGGTCGACGGACTGAAGCTCCAGCCGACCAATCCGAACTTCCTGCAGGCCCGGGCCGCCATCATTCAGGCCGATCTGGCCAACAACGCCGGCGTGAACCGCGATCGCCTGTGGCGCGGATTCGCCAAGCGCGGCATGGGTCCGCTGGCCACGAGTCCGTCCGGCAGCTCTTCCAGTGGATTGGTGGAATCATTCACGCTCTTCAACTTTACCTATCCCCTCGGCAAGCCGACGCAACTCGAACCGGGTGTAAGCACCACGTTCCAGGTGCAGGTGGCGGGCGTTGTGCCGGAGATTGTGCCTGTTCCGGGAACCGGCACCCTGTTCCACTCGGTGAACGGCGGCGCCTTTATTCAGACGCCGCTCAATCAGATTTCGCCCAATCTCTACGAGGTCGCCCTGCCGCCGGCCAATTGCTTTGATGAGATTCGCTGGTACGTCAGCGTTTCCACTGGCAGCGATTCGTTGACAGATCCATCCGGAGCGCCGTCTGCGAGTTTCGCCGTCAGCGTGTTCCAATCCTCCCCCCTGGTATTCAGCGACAACTTTGAAACCAACCTCGGCTGGTCGGTGACCGACACGGCGCTGACCAGCGGCTCGTGGGTTCGGGTTGATCCCGTTGGCACGGCGAGCAGCGGCATCCCGGTGCAGCCCGAGAACGACAACTCCTCCGTTGGAACGTTGTGCTTTGTGACTGGCCAGGGCGCCGTGGGCGGTGGGGCCAGCGCCGCCGACGTCGATGGTGGACCAACCGTATTGAGGTCCCCGGCGATTGATTTGTCGGCGCCGAATTCCGAGTTCTCGATTTCTTATGCCCGATGGCTGTACAGCAATGGGGCCGATCAGTTGGTCGTCGAGATTTCCAATAACGACGGCGCCGCATGGACGGTCGTCGAGACAATTTCCGGCACCACCGCTGCTTCATGGGTCACGCAGACCATCGATCCCGCGGCGTTCCTGCCGTTGACTGCGCAGATGCGCATTCGATTCCGCGTGTCGGACAATCCAAACAATTCCACGACGGAGGCAGGCGTCGATGACGTGGTCGTGTCGCGACGACTTTGCACGCCGCCGATCGCGTGTGTACGCGGCGACATCAACGGCGACCTGGCCGTGAACGGAGCCGATATTCAGCGATTTAACGACATCCTCATCAACGGCGGCGCGACCTCCTCGGAGATCTGCGCGGGCGACCTGGAGGCGACGCCGGATACACAGGTGAACCTGGACGACATCGACAACTTTGTCAGTTGTCTGCTGGCGGGTGGATGCTGATCGGCCACGTCAGGCGGCGCCGAACGATTCCGTTTCGATCGCCCGGCGAAGTCTGTTGATGTCGCCATCCAGCGACCGGTCATCGAGCAACAGGGGCACGAGTGTGCGAATCGCTTCGTAGGCGATTCGCGTGCCTTTGCCGAGTTGCGCGCTCGTCGTTGTCTGTCCGTCCTGACCTGTTGCTCTTGCAAATGCAGCAGCTTCGGCCTCAACCGCGGCGAGATCACGCACGGGCTTGACGCTCTCGTTGGGATCGATCTTCATTCCACAGCGCCAATCGATCGCCTGGGCAGCCACCATCAATTCAATCGCGATGACAGCGTTGGCATTGCCGAGAATCGTTCGCAATTTCCGCGCCGCGGTAAGCGACATCGAGACGTGGTCTTCGCTGTTGGCCGACGATGGAATCGAATCGACGCTCGCCGGATGGGCCAATACTTTGTTTTCCGAGGCCAGCGCGGCGGCGGTGTACTGCGCGATCATGTAGCCCGAGTTGACGCCGCGCCGGATGACGAGGTTGGCCGGCAGGCCGCGGTTGTGATTTGCGTCGAGCAGCATTTGCGTGCGCCGCTCGGAAATGCTGGCCAGTTCGGCAACGGCGATGGCGAGATAGTCGGCGGCAAGGGCGATGGGCTGTCCGTGGAAGTTGCCGGCGCTGAAGGCCTCGTCGGCGTCGGGATCGTCAGGGAAAAAGAGCGGGTTGTCCGTGGCGGCGTTAAGTTCGCGCTCGACGGTCGCGGCCACGTGCTCCAGCGCGTCGCGGCTGGCGCCGTGGACCTGTGGTACACAGCGCAATGAGTAAACGTCCTGAACTTCGTTGGCGCGGTTGATCAGCTTGCTTCCGGCGAGCAGTTTCGTGAGCCGCCGGGCGACGGCGATCTGCCCGGCGTGTCCGCGAATGGCATGGACGCGGGGATCGAAGGCGCGGGTTCGTCCGCAGACGGCCTCAATGGCGAGGGCGGCGGCGGTGTCGGCGGTGTCCGCGAGAATGCGGGTGTCGTGCACGGTCAGGGCGAGCAGGGCGGTGGAAAAGCTCGTGCCGTTGTTGAGCGCGAGGCCTTCCTTGTGGGCCGGCAGGGGCAGGCTCATTTCGAGCACGGCGGGCAATTCGGTCGCGGGGCGGACTTCGCGCGGGCCTGCGCGGACGTCGTCTGCATCGCGCACGACGTAGAAGCGACCTTCGCCGAGCAGCACGCCGAAGAGATGCGAGAGCGGGCAGAGGTCTCCGCTGGCGCCGAGCGATCCGCGCGTGGGGACCAGCGGGGTGACGCCCGCATTAAGCATGGCGACGATTGTCTCCAGCAGGGCCGGACGCACGCCGGAGTGGCCTTTGAGTAGGGCGTTCAGTCGAAGGAGCAGTGCCGCGCGGACGACTTCAGCGGGAAAGTAGTTGCTCCAGTCGTCAGTCGCGGTCGAATCGCCGACGCCGGCCATGTGCGAGCGGAGCAGGCGGCGCTGGGTTTCGTCGATCAGGTCCGGCGGTATCGGTACGTTCTTGAAGAGACCGAAGCCAGTGGTGACGCCGTAGGTCATTCTCGGCGGCGGCGAGGTGCTCGGCGAGGCCTGCCATGCGGCATAAGCACGTCGATATTCCGCAACGAGCGCATCCAGGCGGGCGCGGCCGCGGGCGACATGTTCCTGGGCTTTCGGGTCGCAGAGCACCTGCACCGATGGATCGCGGGCGACACGGACGAGGTCGCTTACCGTGAGCGACGCGCCATCCAGCACGAGGTAGGCGCCGTCGCTCATGGCTTACCCCCTTCGATTTTCGCGAGCAGGTCGCGAATTGCCGCGACCAACCCTTCGCGTGGAACCTCGACCTGACCCGGCCGCTCGCCGAGCCATTCGTCGCGTCCGGCGACGGAGTCTGCCCGCGCCTTGCCGGCGAACATGTCCTTGATGGTCACGATGCCCTTGTCGCGCTCGTCGGAGCCGCGCACCACGGCGAGGGGAATCTCGCATTGATCGGCGTATTTGATCTGCTTGCCGAAGCGCTTCTGCGCCCCGAGGTATAGCTCCGTCGGGATGCCGGCGCGACGCAGCTCGTAGGCCATGGCGACGTAGTCGTCGGTGAGCGCCGGATCGATCGCGGTGATGAGCACTTTCGCGGTGGACTTTTGCAGTCGCACACGACCGAGTTCGACCAGCGCGGCCAGCAGACGGTCCACGCCGATGGATGCGCCGACGGCCGGCACCTTTTCCCCGAGGAATCGCGTGACCAGATCGTCGTAGCGCCCGCCGCCGAGAACTGAGCCGAAGCGCGGCAGATCGAGCAGGTTGGCCTCGAAAACGGGGCCGGTGTAGTAGGCCAGGCCGCGGGCGATGCTGATGTCGAGCTGCACGCGGTCGTCGTCGTAGCCCAGGGCGGTCAGGTGGCGCGACATGCGGGCCAGCACGTCGATTTCGTCAACTGCACCCGGCACGCCGGCGAAAATCTCGCGGAGCTGCGTGACGACATCCTCGCGGCGGGGCGCGCCGATAGCGAGGAACTTCTCGATGCGATCGACCTGCGATGACGCCAGGCCCAGCCCCGCGACTTTTACGCCGGAATCATCGACATAGCCGGCAGTCAATTCCTGGCGGACGCGCTGCTGTCCGATCTTGTCGAGCTTGTCGAGGACGCGGAAGACGTCCATGCCGCGCTCGGAGGGAATCTCGGCGAATGTCAATAATAAGTTCAACACGCGGCGGCTGCTGAAGCGGACGCGGTATCCGCCGACATTCAGCGCAGAGAGCGCGTCGCAGGCGGTGGTGATGATCTCGGTGTCGGCGATTTCGGATTCGACGCCGACCGAATCGATGTCGAACTGCGTAAACTCGCGGAAGCGTCCCGGGTCGGGCTTGTCGGCCCGCCAGACGCTGGAGACCTGGTAGCGGCGAAAGGGCCGCGGCAGATTGGGATACTGCGAGACGACGCGGGCCAGCGGCACGGTAAGGTCGAAGCGCAGGCCCAGGGCTTCTTCTTCCGGATTGTTCACGCGGAAGATGGATTGCTGGGCCTCGGCGCCGGCCGAACCCGACAAAACGTCGAGATATTCGATGGCCGGCGTCTCGAGCGGCACGAAGCCGTAGGACTCATAAACGCCGCGGATCGTGGCGATCATTCGCTGCCGAGCCAGCATCTGCTCGGGCAGCAGGTCGCGCAATCCACGCGACAGTCTTGGTTCGACGGTGCCTTTCATCGTGCCGTTCCTCCGGCGGTGGATCGCGCTTGGGCGAATTCTCCCGCCGCGTGGCGCTTTGACAAAACTAAGTAACGCCTAATCACTTCAGCGTGATATTCGCGCTCGGCCTGTGTCGTTTGCCGGACGATCTTTCCGGGCACGCCCATGACCACGCTGCCGTCGGGCACGATGGTGCGCGGGGCGACGACCGCGCCGGCGGCGATCAGGCAGCCTCGGCCGATTTCGCAGCGATCCAGCACGATGGAGCCAATGCCGACGAGCGTGCCCGCGCCGACGCGCTTGCAATGCACCACGGCGCGATGGCCGATGGCCACGTCATCCTCAATTTCAAGATCGACGTCCGTCTCGGTATGAATGACCGTGGCATCCTGCACGTTCACCCGGTTGCCGATGCGGATGTTGGAGACGTCGCCGCGGACCAGGACGTGGTGCCAGAAGCTGCACTCGTCGCCGATGGCCACGCGGCCGGCGATGTAGGCGGTCGAGGCGATGTACACGTCGCGGCCGAGGGTGGGGACAATGGGCGTCATCTCGTCTCACTCGTCTTATCTGATATTGCTGTGCGGTTTCGATTGTAGCAAACGGCGATAAAGAGGCTACCATGCGGCGAATTAGCAGGATGCCACATGATTCGCACCAAGATCATCGCCACCATCGGCCCCGGCTCTGAGTCGCCCGCCGCGATTGCTGCATTGATTGACGCCGGGGTCGATGTCTTTCGGCTCAACTTCTCGCATGGCACGATCGAGACGCACGGGGCGGTGTTCAGCCGCATCGTTGCCGCCCGTCAGGCTGCCCGGCTGCCGGTCGCCGTGATGGCCGATTTGTGCGGGCCGAAGATTCGTCTTGGAACCATCGAAGGCGGCGGATTCATCATTCGGCCCGGTGATCGCGTGGCGCTCGATGCTGATACGGCGCCCGGCTCGGTGCGGCGGATCGGGGTCAATCGGCCGCAACTCATGGGCGAAGTGAAAGCCGGTCATCGCATTCTCATCGATGACGGCAATGTCGAGCTGCGCGTGGACGGCGTGACGCCATCAGCGCTGGATTGCATCTGCGTGATCGGCGGCCGGCTGTCCGACCGCAAGGGCATGAACTTTCCAGATAGCGATCTCGCAGTGAGCGCGCTGACGGCGAAGGATCTGTTCGATCTAAAGTGGATCGTCGGGCAGGAGATTGATTATGTCGCGTTGTCATTCGTAAGGTCGGCGGCCGACATCACCGAATTGCGAAAGCACCTGCCGGCCGGGTCGCCGATTCAAATCGTGGCCAAGATCGAAACGCGACACGCGACGCGCAGCCTGGATGAAATCATCGGCGCGGCGGACGCGGTGATGGTGGCACGGGGTGATCTGGCGGTCGAAGTGGACCTGGCGACGGTGCCGCTGATTCAGAAAGACATCGCGCGGCGATGCCGGATTGCGGGCAAACCGATGATCGTGGCCACGCAGATGCTGCAATCGATGGTGGAGCGGCCCACGCCGACGCGGGCAGAGGTGAGCGATGTCGCCAATGCGATTCTCGACGAGGCGGATTGCGTGATGCTCTCGGCCGAGACGGCGGTGG
>CAYXEY010000319.1:0-6462 GCA_964464105.1 uncultured Planctomycetaceae bacterium | reverse complement strand
GTTCAGGCCGCCCGCGAGGTTCAGCGTGCCCGATTCGGCGACGAAAGCACGCTGCTCAACGGACGCATGGGCCCGCGGCTGGTGCGGAAGTACTGCCCGTTGAGCGAGCAGTGCGAGTTGATTCTGAAGCAGGCCATCACCGAGCTGGGACTGTCGGCACGGGCCCATGACAAAGTGCTGCGGCTCGCACGCACGATCGCGGACATTGAAGGCCAGCAAACGATCGCCCCGGAGCACCTCTCCGAAGCGATTCAGTATCGCAAGCTCGATCGCCGCGCCTGACCTGCATTTCTTTGCGCACTCTGGATTCGCAAAAAAAAACCGCGGTTGCCCGAAAGCAACCGCGGTTGATGCGAGGTGATTGGATTGCGAGTGGATTACATGCGGCGTCGTCGCAGGACTACAACGGCACCCGTCAGAAGAAGTCCCAAACTGGTCGGCTCGGGAACGCCGGAAATTCGAACGTCATCGATTCGATTGGAACCGGCAGCAGCCCCGGCGACATTGGCAGTCATGCGGAAAAACACCGAAGCCTGATTATCGGCGCTGGCGGGCGCGGCCACCGGAGCATAGCAGCTGTCCGGCAACTGAGTGCCGGCTGTCCAAGTGACAGCATTGACGACGTAGTTCGACGAGAGCGGGGAGAAATTCACCCCATCGGTGCTGACCGACAAGGTGAAGTCGCCCGGCCCCGTGCTGCTGCGATTCTGGCACCAATCGATCGTGATGAGTGTGTAGCCCACGGTGCTGGTCTGGAACTGATAGTAGTCACCGATTGACCAGTTGTTTGAACTGAACGATTCCACCGAACCGTTACCTGCCGGGTTTGAGTAAGCCGTCGCGGCTACGGTGTGAAAACCGGTAGCCGGCGACCCGACGCCGGCATTGTCGCCCAACTCGGCGGCGTGCGGACCCGCCGTGGTTGGAATACTGGTTTCAAACGTCCAATGCGCAATGATCGCGGCGTTGGCCGACGAAACGGATGCCAACGTAATAAGTGCCGCTACGACCTTCGAAATCTTCATTTCCTGCCTCCATATGGTTCTCAATTGCCGGTCCAACGGTGACCTGGCTCGCCGTGGGTTTCGCCTCCCTGGCAACCGGCCGGTCGTTCTTCTAACAACGACCTATCACCGCAGATTACAGGATTTAGGACGCGTTTTCAATAAACGATGTGTGGGAAATGCGCAATGATTGGGTTTGGGCAGTCCTGATTCAGTTTCTCAGAAGGCTTCGTTTGGATCACCCATGTCCCAAATCCGGCTCTGCGGGAACTGATTTTTTAGGTCATTGCCCAGTTTTTCAAACGCCTTCGGATCGAGAAGTCCCCTGAGAATCTTGAGCTCTTTGATCGCGTCGTCGTCCTGTGAAGCCGTCAGCATTAACGTCAGGAGCACCGTGTGGGCCTTGATATCCGAGGGAGCCAGTTCACAGGCACGGCGGGCCCATCGAATTGCCTCAATACGATGCGAGCGGCCATAGGTCGACGCGAGCGAGGTGTAGCCAGAGGCAAACAACTGGACAACCGGAGTCGTCAGGGACAGATAGCTCGCCTGTTCGGACGCTTGTGGTTCTCTTCCGCTCGCAAGCAGAATGTCCAAACGCGTCCAGCCCATGGGCAACGGAAGCGGGCCCCGAGGCTCGAATGTGAAGTCACCAATTCTTGCTGCATCTTCAAGACGTTGAAGCTGTGACTCGATGTCCGCGGTGGGATTGGCGCCGAATCGATACCGAACTTCCTCATGCCGGGCCGCGCCGTTGGCGGCGAAGAGCCGCGCCCCGGATTGATCGTACATTTCGATGGCCCTGGAAATCAAAGGAATGGCATCGCCCGGCTTGCCCTGCAATTCGAGCGTCAGCGCGGCCAGTCGAAGCGTCTCGGGGCTGAGCCGATCAATCCATGCGGCGGGATCGCGCGATGCGTCTGCCATGGCGACATTGATCAGGTCATTGAGCGTGGGCATGAGATCGTGAACCTGCGATTGGGTCACGAACAAGTCAACAAACGCCTGATTCATTTCCCCGCCGCGAATCAGGTGTCGTAGACAAGTCAACCGAGCCAGCGGCGAAATGGACGCGTCGGCTTCGAACAGGGCTCGAACCGGCTCCAGGCGAAACGGCTCATCGACGATCAACCGCGTCAGCGCTTCATTGCGCTTGGCTGCGAAGTCCGCGGCGTTGGCAGTCTCGGACCGCCGTTCGCATGCCCGGACCAGATTGGTCAACAACTCGACGCGAAGTGAAGCCGTGCGCAGGAAACGCGGGGCCACCGCCTCGAGCGAGGCCAGCCGCCCGATGGCCGCCGAGGCGACGGAGAGGTCGGCCTCGTCGGGCCGCTGATGGGATTTGAGCCGATTGTCAAATTCCTGGGACATGGCCCAGATGGCGAAGAGCCGGGCCTTTAGCGCCTGATAGGGATTGAGCATGCCCCGCGCCGCCACATCGGCTTCGCGCACCGCTTCGTCGTTGCGACCGGCGCCAAGTGACAGACTGGCGTGATAGAGACTTCGCGTTGCGCTCGCGTCGACACAGGCCGCCACAATGAGCGCGAGGCTCGCGCCGGTGATGCCGAGGCCGGCGGTGCGCAGCACACCGGAGTGCATCCACTGTTCTGGCGGGGCGACCTCGCGCGGCGGACGATGGCGGCGGACCAACGCCCAAAGCACGCCGCCGATGGTGAGAAAGACCGGCGGCAGGCTCTCAAGGCGAAGTCCGTTGGATGTGCATTCCTCGGCAATGATGGCGACGAGCGCCGCGATCAGCCCGATGAGGAGGTGTCGATCCACGCTGCCGGGCTGATCCCTGGATGCATCACAAATTCGGATGGCAGCGATCAGCGTGGTTATCAATGCAGCGGCCACGGCAAACAGTCCGACGCAGCCGACGTCGGCCAGCAGTTGCAACGGTTCGCTGTCGGCGTGATAGACCCAACTATCCTCGTTATCGAAGCTCATGACCCGCGGGTCATCAATCTGATCGTTGCGCGCAAACTGCCCCGCGAGCAGTCCGTATGCGCCGTCACCGTGCCCGAGGATCGGTTTGATTTTCCAAAGCGTTATCGCGTATGGCCAGGCATGATCCACGCGGGCGCGAATGGAGTGTCCGCGAATGGGGCTTTCAAGTTTGTTGCGTTCACCAGCGATCCAGAAGCTGCAGCAAATGATCAATGCAATCGTGGCAAGCACGACGCCCTTGCGTGCAGTGCCGCGGAGATACAGCGCTGCCATGGCAGCGCTGCCGACAAAGGCCCCAACGGCGGCCGATCGTGAACGGGTCAACGAGAGTGCCGCCGCAACCGGTAAGAGGAGCAGCAGTGGAAGTACATATCGACGAAAGGCGCGGCCTTTTTCATCGTTCGTCGAAGAGTGTGCGGACGCCAGAAACCCAACCGTGAGAAACGGCATGGGAAGCAAGCACGCCGCCAGTTGCAGTTCGCTGCCCAGCGGATATCGCAAACGCTGGGCGAAACCTGATCGTGGATAGAGTCGCATCGCGTAGTGCCACAGTCCAATCAGTGCGACGATCGACAATATCCACGCTGTGACTCTTGCCAGTTTCCTTGCATGGGCCGGTTCCAGAAACAGGGCCAGCGGCAGGAGCCATGCGATTTGAAGTCCATGCAGCGCAGTCTGCCCCAGCGTGATTCTCCGCGCATCGGCAAACGATGAAGACAGAATGCTGCAAAACAGGAAGAAGACCACCCAGGTGACCGGGCTGGCGGCGCGTGCCCTGAAATCAAGCAGATCATCGAGGGCCATGCGCGGCTGCCGCGTCTGCGTGAGCAGCCGGATGCCGACGGTCAGGAACATCAGCGCCGCGGCGACATTGAACAGTGCGAGGCGAATCTCCTTTCCGTCCAGCGTCGGCCATTTGCCATACAGCGAAAGGGCGTCAACCACCCACCGGAGTGGGGAATGGTCGGCTATGTGCTCCTTCGAGAACTGGCTCGGCGAGGCGATCAGCATCGACCCCACCAGTCCGACGATCGCCAACGCCATGAGCGCGCCGCTGACCCGCCGCGAAGCCGGAGAATCGTCCACGAGCAGATCAGGACAGGTGTCGAATGGCATGGGCGAGGGTTTCGCAGGTGAGCTGTTCAAGGTTCGACGCGCCGCCGCTCTCCTTGGATGCACTTCGGCTGGTTATCGCCGGCAGGATCATCTTTTGGAATCCGATTCGTTGGGCCTCGGCCATCCGCTGCCGCTGGTGATTCACGGGGCGCAACTCGCCACCCAGTCCGAGTTCACCGCAAACGACTGTCGACTCCGGCAATCGCCGGCCGGTGAAGGCCCCGTGCACTGCCAGTGCTACGGCCAGATCGGCCGCCGGTTCATTCACCCGCACGCCGCCGACGATGTTCACGAAGACGTCCTGATCGCCCAGCACGATATCGCCATGCTTTTCCAGTACCGCCAGGATCATGGAAACGCGGTTGGCATCGACGCCCGTCGCTTTCCGTTTGGCGCTGCCGAACACGCTCTGCGAAGTGAGGGCCTGCACCTCCACCAGCAGCGTTCGCGTGCCCTCGCAGGCCGCCAGCACCACGCTGCCGGGCCGGGATGCCCGTTGGGTTGCCAGGAACATCCGCGAAGGGTCATCGACGCCGATCAATCCGGCCGACGTCATCTCGAAGATGCCGATTTCATCCGTCGAGCCGAAGCGGTTCTTGACCGCGCGAATGAGCCGGTGGGCGTGATAGCGATCGCCTTCGAAGTAGATGACGCAGTCGACCAAATGCTCGAGGATTTTCGGCCCGGCAATGGCCCCGTCCTTGGTCACATGGCCCACGAGCACGAGCGCGAAGCCCATCTGCTTGGCCAGCCAGATCAGCCGGGCTGCGGCGTCACGCAGTTGGGATGCCGAGCCGGGGGCGGCGGCGACTTCCGGACGATAGACCATCTGCACCGAGTCAATGACCACGACCTCGGGACGTTCTTTCGAGAGGATGTTGGAGATGATGTCGAGATTGGCCTGGGCCGAGACCAGCATGTCGGCCTGCGTGTGCTTCTTCGTTGCAGCGTTCACCGAGCTGAGGCGATCGGCCCGCAGTCGAACCTGGCCGAGCGATTCCTCGCTGGTGATGTAAAGCGTCTTTCGCTTCGAAGCCGCCATGGCCTGACCGGCCTGAAGCAGCAATGTGCTCTTGCCGATGCCCGGGTCGCCGCCGATCAGCACCGCCGAACCGGGGACGATGCCGCCGCCCAGAACGCGATCGAATTCCGAGAGTCCGGTGGTCCATCGCGTCGAGGCGTCGGGTTGAATCTCGCTGACCGCCACGACGAGCGGGGCGTCGAGGTCATCACGGGCCACCAGCGGCCGATGACGATCTTCGCCGACGTCGCGGACGACCTGCTCTGAGAGGCTGTTCCACTCGCCGCAATCGGGGCACTTGCCCATCCATTTGGACTGGAACGCGCCGCAGTGCGAACAGACAAATCGGACATGCGTTTTTGACATGCGGCGAAATCCACGCGAGGCCGATCGTCAGCGCGACCGCTGCTTCATGCGTGGTTTATCGCCGCTCGCGGGCTTCGATGCAACGAGCCTTTCCATGAGTGCGATGATGCGTTTTCCCATGCGCTGTTTGGACTGCCCGTGCCACTGTTCCGATGTGCCATCGGGCAGGATGAGCGTGGCCGACGCCAGATCGCCGCCTAAGTTGCCCAAGTCGTTCAAAACGATGGCGTCGAACCGTTTTCGCTTGAGCTTGGCGAGGGCGTGCTTGGGGCCATTGTGGTCTTCCAGCGCGAAACCGATGGTGATGCGGTGTTTTTTCATTTTGCCAAGCGCGGCGGCGATGTCCTCGGTCGGCACAAGCAAAAGCGGGAGTCCATCGACGGACTTGGGCATCTTTTTCGAGAATGAGCGGGCGGGGCGGTAATCGCACACGGCGGCGCAGAGGATGGCCGCATCGGCCGCCTTGAAAGCCTGCTTTGCCGCCCGCGACATCTCGGCCCCGGTTTCGACTTGCACCGTTCGAACGCCAGCGGGCGGGCGCAGCGCGACTGGCCCTGACACCAGCGTCACCTGATGACCGCGCGCGGCAGCGGCACGGGCAATGGCGTAGCCCATCTTTCCCGAGGATGGATTGGAGATAAATCGAACGGTGTCGAGATATTCACGCGTCGGACCGGCGGTGATGACGATGTGCATGACGACATCTGCCGTAGTAGATTGCCTGGTGTGATTGAGACTAGCGACGATCGCAGTCGCGGGGTCGCTTTTTGAGTAAGCGAGTCGCAACCGCGTCGATGAGTTCCTCAGGCTCGGGAAGCCGTCCCGCTCCGACCGTCCGACACGCCAGCCAGCCTTCCGCCGGCGGTATGAGTTCGTATCCCGTCTTCGCGAGCGTCTTCACATTCCCTTGCACGATCGGGTTGTTCCACATCCGGGTGTTCATGGCCGGCGCCAGCACCACAGGGCAATCCGTGGACATGACCATCGTGGATACGAGATCATCCG
>CAYXEY010000318.1:0-6487 GCA_964464105.1 uncultured Planctomycetaceae bacterium | reverse complement strand
GGCAGCATGGAGGGAAAGAAGATCGAGCAGGCCAAGAACGCCTTGAAATTCGTCATCGAACGGCTGAACGAAGGCGACCTGTTCAACATTGTGACTTACGACGACAAGGTGGAGTCATTCCGGCCTGAGCTGCAGCGGTTCAACAATGACACCCGCGCGGCTGCACTCGCCTATGTCGAGTCCATCTTCGCCGGCGGCAGCACCAACATCGACGGCGCCCTGGCCCACACCCTCAAGCAGCTCAACCCCGACGGCGTCAAACGCGCTTCGGACCGTCCGCAATACGTGGTCTTCCTCACCGACGGCCTTCCCACCGCGGGCGAGAAAAACGAGATGAAGATTGTCGAAAACGTCAGGCGTCTCAATACAACGCGCGCCCGGCTGATCTCCTTCGGCGTCGGATATGACGTCAATGGCCGACTGCTCGATGGACTCTCGCGCGGAAACTTCGGACAGAGCCAATACGTGCGACCCGACGAGGACATCGAGGCCCACGTGAGCAAACTCTACAAGCGCATCGGCAGTCCGGTGATGTCCGACGTGGTCGTAACCGTGTCGGTCGATGCACCGGGCAGTTCGACAGTCAACCGCGTCTATCCGCGCGAAGTGTACGACCTGTTCGAAGGCGATCAATTGGTCATGGTCGGCCGCTACCCACGCTCCGGGTCGGCCTCGGTGGCCATCAAAGGCAAGATCGCCGGCCGCGAGGAGCAATATCGCTTTGCATCGCGCCTGGCAGATTCGTCCAGCGATCCGAGTTTCGCCTTTGTCGAAAAAGTGTGGGCCTCGCGCCGAATCGGCGAAATCATTGATGAGATGGATCTCAAGGGTAAGAACCAGGAACTCATCAACGAGCTGGTCGCCCTCTCAACCAAGCATGGCATTCTCACGCCATACACGTCGTTCCTCGCCGACGAGACCAACGATATCCGCGCCATCACGGCAAATGCCGAGGCATGCAAAACCGAGCTCTCTAATCTCTCGGTCGTGGCGGGCACGAGCGGATTCGCCCAGCGCGAGTCAAAGGCGGCATTCCAAAACACAGCGACTGCGAGGCCGGCCCCCGCCCGCGCCGCCGACGGCCGGGCCGTGCAGGTCTATCGCGACTACGACGATAAGGAAGTTCAGGTCGCAACCGTTCAGAACGTGATGAACAAGACACTCTATTGCCGCGCCCAGGGCTGGATCGATTCCACCGTCACCGCCGAGCAGGAAAAGCAGGCCGTCCGGCTGGTGAGATTCAGCGAGGACTACTTCAAGCTTGCGGCTAACAACGGGCAGCTCCTCGCACAATTGCCCACCGTCGATCGCGCGTTATTCCTCAACCTCGACGGCAAGTGCTATCGCATCGACCCGGAGCCGGCGAAGTAGCGGTTATCATCCTCGTCTGAGGATGACACCATGCGATTGATCCGCTTCGTCGATGAACAGGGAAAAATTCAATATGGCCAGAGCGTGGATGCCGAACACGCGCGACCCATCAGCGGCGATGTGTTCGGTCAACCCACCATCAGCAATGACTCCGTGAGAATTGTTCGGCGGCTCGCACCCTGCGTGCCGCCGAACGTCATTGCCATCGGGCGCAACTACCGCGACCACGCCAAGGAAATGGCCTCCACGGCTGACGAAACCGAACCGCTTATTTTCCTCAAGGCGACGACGTCCATCATCGGACCGGACGACGCAATCGAGTTGCCCTCGCAGGCGCCCGATGAAGTCGATTACGAAGCCGAGCTGGCCGTCATCATCGGTCGGACCGCGTGGCGCGTATCCGAGGCAAACGCACTCAATTACGTGTACGGCTACAGCTGCGCTAATGATGTTTCCGCTCGCGACTGTCAAAAGCGGCGCGACAAGCAGTGGGCGAGGGGCAAGAGCTTCGACACCTTCTGCCCGCTGGGTCCGCACATTGTCACGCGCGACGAATGCGGCGACGGCCCCTTCACCGTGCGCAGCGTTCTGAACGGCACTCAAATGCAGGAAGGTTCAACCGCGGATCTGATCTTCCCTATCGCCACTTTGGTCAGTTACCTCTCTCACCAATTCACGCTTCCGCCTGGCACCGTCGTCCTCACCGGCACGCCGGCTGGTGTCGGTGCCGCACGCACGCCTCCCGTGTTTCTGCGCCCGAATGATCGCATTGAAGTGGACATCACGGGTATCGGACGTCTTTCCAATGACGTTCGCCCGGGAATCGCATAATTCAACCCCGCTCCCACCCGAATACGAGCTCGCACTTCTCGCCACACAGTCCACGAGCTTAGGTGTCGTAATCAATCACCCGATACGAGGGCAGCGTAGCCCAGCGCCATGCCGAGTTTGCTTTGCTTCGGTGATTTGAGTCTTCGGGGTTTGGAGACCGCTGGCGTGCATAATGCATTTGTTGAATTTCTGCTGGAAAGTGATCGGCTGACCCCTGCCGGCGCATCCGTTCTTGAGCAGCGCATCAAACACGCGCTGGCCCCCATGGGCATGATTGCCATGGCCCATGAGATGCTCACCTCGCATGCGGTTGAAGAAATCCTGATTCGTCAGGACGAAACCCGCGAGCCGTTCGGCGAGGCGGCCGTCAGGTTGTCCTATCTCACGCCGACGCAGGTCGAGCAAATCCTGGATATTCAACGATTCCGTCGTCACGCCACCGTTGTGGAAGTTCTGGTATTAACCGGGCTGATGCGCATCGAAGAAGCCACGGATGCCTTCGCGGAGTTCCTGCGCCGCGAGCCGCACGGCCAGGTCCTCTTTGACGATACATTTGCTTTAGAGAGGTAAAGACGTTGCTTAATGGAACCGAATAGGAATCGGACAAAACGAAATGGAAATAAGGTTTTGTCTGATTGAGAGATCGCCAGTGGTCACGCACGTGGCTGGAAGGGGCGAAAGGCCCACTCCAGCCGGCGATGGAAAGCAGAAGTTCGGGGGATAGCCAGTGCCGTCTGCTCTGTTCGAAAAACTCGTCAAGACGCGAAGCCTGCCGACACCCTCGGCAACAGCGCTGCGCGTCCTGGAACTCGCCGATCAGCCGAATTGTTCGTTGGTGGAAGTCGCGGATGTTGTTTCGGCGGACCCGGCCATTTCCGCACGCATCTTGAAATTCGCCAATTCGGCGCAGCTGGCCGGCGGCGGACCCGATGTCACCACGATCCGGCACGCAGTCATGCGTCTGGGGCTGCGCGCCGTCAAGGTCACGGCCCTGAGTTTCTCACTCGTGACGGACAAGGACCAGGCCAAGTGCCCGGGGTTTGACCACAACCTCTTCTGGGCACATTCGCTGGCCACGGCAACGGCCGCCCGAGCCATCATCGATCGCAACGCACCCACGACCGGTGACGAGGCGTTCATTGCGGGCCTGCTTTCGCGACTCGGCAAGCTTGTCTTCGCCGTCGGCTGTCCAGTTGAATATCAGGCCGTGCTGAAACCGGCCGGCTCCGTGCTCAAGACGACGATTGAATCCGAACGATCGGTCCTGGATACCGACCACGTTGAACTCGGCAGCTCGCTGATGAGACAGTGGAAACTGCCGCGTGTGCTGGCCCAGGCTGTGCAATACCAGCTCGATTCCCGGGCCGCCGGCGCCGACCAGACTGTCCGCTGTCTGTCCGATGCAATCGCACTCGCTCATAAAATCGCCGATTGTCTGGTTGGAGCGAGCGAAGACATCACGGCCCTGCTGATCACCCCGGCCCCGGGCCTGTCGCTTCCTTCCACTGAACCGGAGCTTCGGATCTGGCTCGAACAACTCAGCGCTACCTTCCGTGATACCGCGGGCTCGCTGTCCATTTCGCTCGAAAACGTTCCCGAGACTTTCGAGATGCAGTCTCGCGCCGCCGATCTCATCGCCGAACTCAGCATGACCGCGGAGGCCGACATGCAGACCATTCAGGCGCAGAAACGCGAACTCGAGCAGAAGGCCACCACGGATGCGCTGACCGGACTGAACAACCGCGCCGAATTCGACAGGCACCTGCAGATCGAGATCGAACGAAGCGCCCGCTACAAGCGACCGCTCACCCTGCTCATGCTCGATGTGGACAAGTTCAAGTCGGTCAATGACCTGCACGGCCATCTGGGCGGCGACGTCGTTCTGCAGAACGTCGCCAAAGTGCTGCGCGACGTGGTGCGCGACACGGACTTTGTCGCCCGCTACGGCGGCGAGGAATTCGCAGTGATCGCGCCCGAGACAGATTTGCGCCAGGCGGCCTTCCTGGCCGAGCGGATCCGCAAGGCCCTAGAAAGCGCCTCCTGCACGCACGACGCCAAGGAACTCAAGGTGACCGCCAGCCTCGGCATCGCGTCGATCGGGGATCCGACCAAGCCCGTACTTCCCAAGGCCATGATCGAGAATGCAGACAAAGCGCTCTATGAAGCCAAGCGAACCGGTCGAAACCGTTGCTGCTTCGCCAAGTGCGCCGCGGCCCCGGAACCGGCAGTCGTGGCCTGATCGCGTTTTGTTTCTAGTCTAAGAAACCGACGAACGTGCCTGAAGTGCGTTTGCGGGGCGACCGTGGCGTCAACCCGCGGCGATGTTCCTGAGAAACTCTTCGTTGCTTGGGTGCTTGCCCATGTCCTGGAGCATCGTCTCCATCAGCTTCGGCGGGGGCATACTGACCCAGCGGCGCCGCAGTCGCGTCATCTTCTCCATCGCATCGGGACCGAGCAGCAGCTCCTCCTTGCGCGTGCCGGACTGAAGCAGATCGAGGGCCGGCCAGACTCGCAGATTGGCCAGCTCCCGGGAAAGCACCAGTTCCATGTTGCCGGTGCCCTTGAATTCCTGAAAGATGAAATCGTCCATGCGGCTGCCGGTCTCGATCAGCACCGATGCGACAATGGTGAGGCTTCCGCCATCCTCGATCTTGCGGGCCGCGCCGAACATCTGCTTCGGCAGCTCCAGCGCGCGGATGTCCAGCCCGCCGGTCATCGTGCGGCCGCTCGATCCGACGAGATTGTTGAACGCCCGGCCCAAGCGGGTGAGCGAATCCAACAGGATGAGCACGTCCTCGCCCATCTCCACATGCCGCTTGGCCTTTTCGATCATCAGCTTGGCAATGCGTCCGTGGCTGCGCGCGTCGTGGTCGTTGCTCGAATAGACCACCTCCGGCGCGCCGTGCTGCCAGCCCGATCCTTCGGCACAGAGCGTGCGGCGCATTTCGGTGACTTCCTCGGGGCGCTCGTCAATGAGCAGCATCATGAGGAAGATCTCGGGATGGTTGGCCTTGATTCCCAGGGCCAGTTGCTTGAGCAGAACGGTTTTTCCGGTGCGTGGAGGCGCGACGATAAGGCCGCGCTGACCTTTGCCGATCGGCGTGACCAGGTCGACGATCCGTGTCGAGATGGGCCCGTCTTTCGTTTCAAAGCGCAATGCCTGGTTTGGACTGACGACGGTCAATTCCTCGAACGGCATGAGCTGCGAATACTCGGCCGGCGCCTTGCCGTTGATCGTCTCCACCGCGATTGCCGTCGGCGCGCCCGCGCCCTGCTGGGGACGGCAGCGCACCACCAGCGATTCGCCACCCCGCAGCCGATGCCGCTGAATGAGGTCGCGCGGCACGATCGGATCGCGCTGCCCGACCGCGTAGTTCCGCTTCGGGTCGCGAAGCGCGCCTGCGCCATTTTGATTGAGTTCAAGCGTGCCTTCCGGCATCGCGGCGTTTGAATTGGTCATGCAATGATGCCCAGGATGCAGCATTCCCGCATGCGCCCGGCCGCGCCCCTCGCGCGTGCTTTTCGCGGATTCGCTGCTTGCGAGACTCGCAACAGATGTCGGACCGCGCCTTCAGTACCGAACGGAAAAATCGGCAAACTGAGCCAGCGCCGGCTCATCTCTCACCATCGTTTCCCGAATGTTTGCGGCCATGTCCCCGGCGACTCGGAGGAAGAAGCGCTCGACTTCGGCGGAAGGCCCCTCGGCGACTGCTTCAACCCGGCCGTCCGGGAGATTTCTGACAAAGCCGGTGATCGGAAACCCGCGGGCAATCCGGCAGGTCGTTTGCCGGAAGCCAACGCCCTGCACGCGTCCCGAAAAAAGGACTATACGACGCAAGTTGCCGGGCGGACGCGAACTGTGGTGAGAGTCACCCAAACCGTCTACATCATATCCCGCACGAGGGTTCGTCGCAAGTCAAAGCCGCCTCCGCGTCATGGAAACTTGATAGGAGTTCCCGCGAAAAACGGCGGAAATAGCGGGGAATTCCCTGAAAATTGAAGGATCCGACAAAGTCAAAGAAAGAGAAGTCAACGGTCTAAAAAGATTGCAAAAAAAATCGCCCGATGCAGGACAAAGCCGCATCGGGCGATCGGGTATATCAAGAAACAGAGATCGACGACGGCAGGATTTCTCCCGCCGAAACCACGGGCCGTTTGAAGGGCCCGCTGTCCGGGATTGTTGCTGACCTATTTCCGATCGGGGCCACGAGGGCGCTGATCGGTCTAGGGATCCCCTAGAAAGGAGGTGATCCAGCCGCAGGTTCCCCTACGGCTACCTTGTTAC
>CAYXEY010000317.1:0-6520 GCA_964464105.1 uncultured Planctomycetaceae bacterium | reverse complement strand
GATCCACCGCGCATCGGCGGATTTCGAGAGTCCGCGAGGGCGAATCGCGAGCAGATGGGAGATCGACGACGCGGCGCACATGTTTCGTTTGACATGCACGATCCCTGGCGGCGTGGGGGCGATTGCAGTTCTCCCCGATGGGTCGCGGCATACGCTTTCAGTGGGGAAGACGGAGCTCCAGATGGCCTGGCGGTGAAGTGGATCCGTGAGGTCGGTGTCGCCCAACTCGACTCGACGGCCTGATCGCGATAATGGGCGCGGGAATGTGGTAGTACTACCACAAGACGCGACAAAGCGCGTCAAATTGCGACGATTTGCGAAGATGAGAGAAACCCCAGACTGTTGCCACAGGCCTTTCGAGCCAAGCGGCTAAATGCATCGCGGGGCTTCCAAGTCAGACGTTGCGAGTTCGAATCTCGTCGCCCGCTTTCTTAACTTCTGTCTCTGACTGGCCCTTCTGCCTTTCGAGCATCCCATTTCGCTAAGTTAAACGATGGTGCTCTCCGTTTTGGGCAAGATCTAACTACGCGCATGGGTGCATTGGCGCGGAGTTGAGGTGATTTCAAGCTGGCTGTGCCTTGCTCGCTCCGTTATCGCGGGATTCGATTGAGATGATTATTCGACGTTCCCCTTTCTGATGCGCTGCACCTCGGGCTTGTTGCAGTTAAGGGTTCGATTGGGGTCTGCGGCGGTGGATCTAGCGTGTGTTGAGTGCATGGCGGCAGGGCAAGCAGCGTGTCGTACGCTTGGAGATATCAGCGCGGTAGAATGATTCTGCCGACTTGCTTTTGGAGGCGGAACGGCAAATGTGTATGCGCTGCGCGGCCTTGAGATTGATCGTCCTCATCCTCATCGCAGGTTTGGTCCGTCCGGCCGTTGCGACAGACCTCTCTCTGCCCGGGCCCCTTGGCGCAGGTTGGAAATCCGTGACGGCCTTCCGGCCCAACAACACCACTTTCACCGCTCGTTTGTATTATCCAGCAACCACATCGGGCCAGAACGCCCCGTACGACGGTTCTGGCGCGCCCTATCCGGCAATCTCGTTTGGCCATGGCTTTCTACAGACAGTCTCGCAATATCAATCCACTCTCCAGCATTTGGCGACGTGGGGGTATTTCGTCATTGCCAGCGATTCCGAAGGCTCACTCTTTCCCAATCACCAGAATTTCGCCAACGACATGCGTTACTGCCTCACTTTCCTGGAGCGGGAGAACCAGTCTGCCGTCTCGATGCTGTTCGGGCAGGTGAACACGGCGCGATTCGGCATGTCCGGCCACTCCATGGGAGGCGGATGCAGCATCCTGGCCACGTCGGCCGATCCGCGCGTCAAAGCGCTCGCCAATCTGGCGGCGGCCAACACGACGCCATCTGCGATCGCCGTCATGCCCATGGTCATGGTGCCGGTCAGCCTGATCTGCGGCAGCAATGACACCGTGGTGCCGCCCTCGTCAAACGGACAGCTCATGTACAACGCCGGTGGTCCGCCCCGGCAGCTTCCGATCATTGCCGGTGGCTTTCATTGCGGGTTCACAGATGCGAATTTCATCGGCTGCGACAATGGTACGATCACGCGAGCCGCGCAGCTCGCCATCACCCGCCGCCTCTTGACTGCGTTTTTCAACCTGTATCTGAGGTCGGACCAGACGGAGTGGGCCCAGGTGTGGGGACCGTCGGCGGTGTCCGATCCCCAGGTCGCGATGACGTTCGAACCCGGCATCACTCTCACGCCCGCGTCGGCGAGCGGCACAGGCGCGGCCGGGGAGGTCGTCTCCAGGACATTCACTCTGACGAACGCGGGGCGGCAGACGACGAGCTATTCGCTGTTCGCATCGGGGACCCACTGGTCTGCCAGCGTGACGCCGGCGGCGACGGCCGTCTTGAATCCGGGACAAATGACCACGCTGGATGTTGCAGTCGCCATTCCCTTCGGTTCACCATACACGTCTGACACGGTGATCATCAGCGCGCGTGCCGACGTCGACGGCGGTACGCGGAGCGTGGCCTCGCTCTCCACAACAAAGCTCCGCGCGGGTGATCTTGATGGTGACGGTGATGTGGATCAGGCCGACACCGATTTCTTTATCCTGGCCCTGCTTGGCGCCCCGCAAGATCCGGTCCATGTGATGCGCAGCGATTTGAATGGCGACGGCGCGGGCAATGGCAATGACATCTCAGCCTTCGTGGCCGCGCTGCTGATACCGTAAGCGATGACATCTGCTATAGCAGCGTTTCGAGACAGCGGATCGGACGATCGACCTCATTCGGTGTGTTGTAGTGCAGCATGCTGACGCGCACCACGCCATCGCTTGGGCCGTGGATTTGCGCAACCGACCGCATCGTCAGCCTCATAGCCAGTTCTTCGCGGTGATACTGAGCTGCAGCACCGTGGCGATTGACACCCAGATGAAGTACGGAACCTGAGCCGCGGCGACCCAGCGATAGTGCGGCCAAATCGTCATCGCCAGCCAGAGAATGGAGCCCCACACGATCAGGATGTCCACGGCAGCCAAGGGCAGATTGCGCAGCCCGAACTGGATCGGCGTGAAGAGCAGGTTGGCCGCCAGGTTGATGATGAATGGAAGTGCGACCCACCAGCTGACCTTGCCGCGGAACGCTTGCACAAACACAAAGCCAAATGAAGCCAGGATGATCGGGTAGAGGATCTTCCAGATCAGGCCGATGGTGGCCGGCGCAGGCGTCCAGTCCGGTTTCGCCAGGCCGTTGTACCAAGTCATCCAGTCCACGTTTCTGTCTCCCGTCCGATGCAGCGACTAAGTTTGCGTCTTCCCGCCGTGTGACTCCGCGCGTGCGCAACTCGCACGTATTGAAGACGCGCACAGTGCCATCATCTTTCAATGAGTATTCCACCGTGACCCCGAAACACCCGTTTTCTAACGGCACCGGGTACTTGGCGATCACCGCGGAATCGAGCCGTCTGGCCGGCGGCCCGATCATTCCCGTCAGGATGCCGGCGACCCGGGGCGCCTGAGCGGGCACTCGGTCGCAAGCTTCGCAAGATGGACCACGACAATTTCGGCATCGGAATTGAATCCCGGGCGACACGCGGGCTTGGCCACCTGCGCTCCGTAAACGTCGACGACACGAGACCCGAGCGGGGAAATCAAAAGGTGCAGGAGGGCCCGGCGGGCAGCAGCGCGGCGTCGTATTTTTTTTTGAGGTCGGTGACGTGCTGGTGTGCCGCATCGACGGGCGCGCGGGCGGATTGGGCGGTGGCGGCGTCAGCAGCGGCTGTTGCTTCAGCAGCCTTCAACGAGGATTCGAGTTGCACGATCTGATCAGGGAGTTTGGCTCTTTCGTCGGCGGCTGCGGCGGCGCGGGAAAGGGAGGCGGCGATGGCTGCTTCGGCGGTTTTCAGCTCGGCGGCAACTTGCTGCGCGGCTTCGGCGGCGGTGGTGGCGGATTGTTGGAGCAGAGTGAGGGCTTCGGTGGCTTTGGCAATTGCCGCTGTGGCCTGCGGGTCGGGGTCGCTGGGGGCGGTCGATGTCGCGGGTTGAGAGACCGGGGTATTGGCTGTCTTGAGTTGTTCGACGGAGGCAGCGAAGTCGGCGGCGCGGATGGCGCGATCGGTTGCGATCTTATTTTTCTCAGTGAGGGATTGCTGGAGCGATTTGACGCGGGCGTCGGCGGCGTTGGATTCTGCGAGTAACTGCTCGAGCAGGGCGGGTGCGCTACCGAGCCGGGCTTTGGCAGCGGCCAGTTCATTTGCGGCTTTCTGCGCGGCTTGCGCTGACGACTGGGCTTTCTGGGCGATGGGGGCGAATTGGGCTTCTTCCTTTTGAAGGGCGTCATCGGCGGAGTCGAGATCGGCGCGGACTGCGCCGGCCTGCCACATCGCGAGGCGGGCACTTGCATGGGTTTGTGCGGCAATGGCGGATTCGTGGGCGGTGATGGCTTGCGCGGCGACCTTCTGCGCGGAGTCGGCGTCAGCCTTCGACTGAGTCAACTTAGCCCGGGCCTGATCGACAGTCGCACGGGCGGTGGCGAGCTGCTGGTCTATGGATTTTCTTCCGGCAGGATCGACCTGGGCGAGCATGATCTGTAACGGCTGAGTGGTCGCGGGGGCGGTGGTTGCAGATAGCCCCGGCGACTCGCTTGTGGAAGCCTTAGAGCTCGCCGCGGCGCTCGCAACGAGCTGTGTGGTCGCGATTTTGGCGGCATTCTCGGCGGAGGCGAGGGTTTGGTCGGCGGCGGCTGTTTCAAGTTGTGCTTGGGCGAGGACTTTGAGTGCGCCGGCGGAATTGGCTTCGGCGGACTTGCGGGCCTCGGCTGCGCCGGAAAGCGATTTAGTTGCGACATCGAGGGCGGCGGTCGCAGCCGCGAGTTGTTCGGCGTAGCTGATGGGATTGGTGCTGAGGTCGCCCAGAGGTTTGCCGTCGTCGGCGGAGAAGACGCGGACAGTCCCGCCAGCGTCACCACCGATGATGCGGTGAGTCGCGATGTCGAAAGCGGCGGCGAGGGCGATGTCGTCCAGCGGCCCGAACGTGCGGACCGCCGCGGCGGCGGCATCCCAGAGCTTGATATTGCGATCGCGACCGGCCGTGATGGTGCGGGCGTCGGAGGTGAAACGCACGCTCATGCAGCCGCCGTCGTGGGCATTCCACTCCTTAATCGTCGCGCCGCCATTGATTTCGAACCAGCGGATGTGACCATCCTCGCAGGCGGTGGCGAGGAGGTTGGAGTCGGGTCGCCAGTCGAGGGCGGTAATGGGGGCGGGGTGATTCGGAAGGGCAAGGTAGGGCGCGAGAGAGTCGGCCTCCCAGAGGTGCAGATTGCCGCCGCGGTCGGCGGTGGCGAGGAGGACGCCGTCGGGACTGTAAGCGACGCAAGTGATCCAATCGGTGTGCTTGTCGAGGCGTTGAATGAGATGGTTGTCTGTAATCGAGTATATCTTGACGACGCGGGCCGGACCGCCGAGAGCGATGCGAGACTGCGCTGGATCGATGTCGGCGGCACGAACGGCGTCGGATTCGTCGCCGATGCTGGCGAGCAGGCGACCGTCGGTGGTGGAGAAGACGGCGACGCGACCGCTCTTGGCGCCTTCGCCGCCGGCGGCGATGAGGACGAGACCGTTGCGGCTGAAGCGGAGAGATTGGGGGAATCCTGGATTGAAGGGTAGGACGCCGAGGAGATTGGTGCGGGCGATGTCGTAGAGGAGGAGTTGGTGTTGGCCGACGATGGCGGCGAGGGGATGCGCGGGGTGCAGAGCAATGTCAGTGACGGGACCGCCGCGCGGTGAGGTGACGATGTTGGCGAGCGGGTAGCGGACGATGAGTTTTTCGTTGGGCTTGGCGGGCGTCGCGGCGATGGGGGTGGATTGAGTTGGCGCTGGGGGTGGCGCGGTCGGTTTGCTGGAGAGGCTCTCGAGGCAGCCGCCGGCGATCCAGCGGCGGATGATGTCGATCTCGGCGTCGGGGATGGGTGCGGAATTGAGGGGCATGAAGGGTTCGCGTTTGTGGGTGATCACGCCGAGGAGGACGCTGCCATCGGGATTGCCCGCCTGGACGATCTTTCCGCTGCTGCCGCCAGTCATGGTGGTCGCGTAAGTGGAGAGATCGAGCGCGGCGCGGGCTTTGTCGGGGTTGTGACAGTTGAGGCAGCGGCTCGCGAGAATGGGGCGGACGTGGTCGGAGTAGGTGACGCGATCTTCGGCGCGGAGGATTGATGCGCGCGATGCTGCGACGCTGGAGACAAGGAGGATGAAGAGTCGCGAAGTGTGGCGCATCGGATTACTCAGTGGCTGAACATGAACTCGCGGCTGTTGAGGACGGCCCAGAAGGCGTCTTCAAGTGAGGGCTGGGGATTCTTGTTGTCCATCAGGCCGATGAGGGCGGCTTTTTCGGTGTCGCTGGGGAGCCGGGTGAGACAGGACAGATAGAGAAAGTCGAGCACTTCCGCGGGCTTGCGACCGGCAGCAAGTAGATCGGGGATCAAGTGCCCCTGCTTGATGCGTTCGTGGATGCTGTCGCCGTTGAGGAGGTGGAGGGCCTGCGACAGGTTGGGCTCCATGCGGACTTCGCAGGTGCAGACGGTGGCGCGGGTGGCGCGGCCGAAGGTGGTGAGGAAGTAATCAGAGGTGTTGCCATCGGGGATCTGGACGGCGCGGGCCCCGAGGGGCAGACCCGCGAATTTGTTTTTGGTTTTGGTGACCTGGCAGATGCCATCGAGGAGGGATTCGGCGCGGATGCGGCGGACGAGGGCGTGGGAGAAGTTGGACTGATCGGCGGCGTTGGTCGCGTTGGTGGTTGCAGAGCGCTGGTAGGCCTGGCTGGTGCAGATGTCGCGGACGAGGCGGCGAAGGTCGTAGTCGTAGCTGATGAGGTGTTCGGCGAGGGCGTCGAGCAGGGCCGCGTTGACGGGCGGGTTGCTGACGCGAAGATCGTCGGCGGGTTCGACGATGCCGCGGCCGAAGAAGTGGGCCCAGGCGAAGTTCGCGACATTCTTTGCAAAGAGTCGATTGTCGTTAAATGTGAGCCCTGCGGCGAGGACGGCGCGGCGGTGG
>CAYXEY010000316.1:0-6536 GCA_964464105.1 uncultured Planctomycetaceae bacterium | reverse complement strand
ATCCCGCTCACTGCCACGCCGATGAACCTCGCCTGCGGCACGCCCTACCACTGGGCAATACGCCTTCGTTTCGACCCGTCATCCGTTCCCTTCGCGCCACACAGCCCCCGGATGAACTTGCAGGCCCACAGCCGCCATGAAGCCCACGTGCGCACCGCTCCGGTCCTGGGCGACATGAACTGCGACTGCATCGTGAACCTGAATGACGTGACTGCGCTCGTTTCTGCAATGCTCGATTCATCCGCGCATGCCGCTATGCATCCACTCTGCGGCCCGGGTGCGGACATGCAACCCGACGGCAACCTCAACGGCGCCGACATTACGGCGTTTGTCGCCCTTTTGCTGGATTCGTAATCAGTCGCGCCAGGCGTCTCGATTCATGGTTCGATTTGTACCCTTCGTGACTCTGACGCCCGGAGTCCTTCGCATCTTGCCGCAATCATTCCTCCCACCTACCCTATCCCACATGGCACCCGCCACACGAATCACGCTCGCCACGCTCCAGGCCCGCAAGAAGGCGAAGCAGCCCATTTCCATGCTGACGGCCTACGACTATCCCTCGGCCCAGATCGAGGATGCCGCCGGGGTGGATTGTATTCTCGTGGGTGACTCGGCCGCCCAGGTCATTTTGGGGCACGATTCAACACTGCCGATCTCGCTCGATTTCCTGGTCACGATTGCCGCGGCCGTTCGCCGTGGCGCGCCTCGCTGCTTCCTTATTGGCGACATGCCGTTTCTCTCGTATCAAGTCAACGTGGAAGAAGGCGTCCGCAACGCCGGGCGCTTCCTGGTAGAAGCCGGGTGCGACTGCGTTAAGATTGAAGGCGATCGTCGATTTGTCCGCACGGTGGAAGCGATGTCCGCTGCATCAATTCCAGTGATGGTGCATCTCGGGCTGCGGCCGCAGTCAGTGCGACAACTCGGCGGATACCGCGCCCAGGGTCGCGACGCCGCAAGCGCGCTTCGCATGATTGAAGACGCCAAGCTACTGGAAAAAGCAGGCGCCTCGGCGATTCTGCTCGAAGCTGTTCCACCGGAGCCCGCGAAGATCATTTCCGAGTCAACGGATCTCCCTGTAATCGGCTGCGGCGCGGGGCCGTACTGCGATGGCCACGTGATCGTGCTGCACGACATGCTCGGCCTCACCAATGGCACGGCCGCGAAGTTCGTGAAGCGCTACGCCGACAGCCGCACCGGCTTCGCCCAAGCCATCTCCAGCTATGTCGCCGACATCGGCTCTCGCGTTTACCCCGCAAAGGAACATTGTTACGAGATGTCGCCAGGCGAAGCCGATAGGTTGCACGCCTCTATCAAGTAGCCCACACACTGGCATTCACAGGAGCTTCCGATGGCCCCGTTGCACGTCGTATTTGTTACGAACCCAAAGTGCCGAGCCATTCAGATCATGCCGGCCGCGTGCCTCGCCCTCGCGTTTCTTTCAGGTTGCTCAAACCACCCGCCACTGGCTGTCGTCGACCACGTTGACTTGCCTCGATACATGGGCCGCTGGTACGAAATCGCCAAGTATCCGACGCGGTTTGAGAAGGGTTGCCACGGGGCGACGGCCGATTACACGCTTCGCCCCGATGGCAAAGTCGACGTGGTCAATCGCTGCCGCAAGGGTTCGATGACAGGCGAAGAGGAAGTTGCCAAAGGGGTCGCGCGATCAGTCGATTCGAAAAGCAATGCCAAGCTCAAGGTGTCGTTTCAATGGCCCTTCGAAGGAAACTACTGGGTGATCGACCTGGACCCTGATTATCGCTGGGCCGTCGTGGGCGAACCGAGTCGAGAGTATTTGTGGATTCTGAGCCGAACGCCACACATGAGAAGTGCCGACTATGACGGCATCCTGTCGCGACTGCCCTCAAAGGGATACGACCCGGCCAAGCTGGAAAAAATGGCCCAGTGACGGGATGCCCGAGCAAATGCCAGGACGACGGCGCCTAACGGCCCGTTCAAATATCTAATTTGTAGAAGAAAGAATCAGCCCGCGAGCAATTCGATCCCGCGATCGCCCAGCGCCGCCTTCAACTTGCGCAGCGCCCGCTGCTCGAGCTGCCGCGCCCGCTCTTTGCTGATGCCGAGCTCGCGGCCGATGTCTTCCAGCGTGCGGCCCGAATCGCGGCCGGCCAGCCCGAAATGCAGCTCAACCACGCTGCGCTCGCGCTCGTCGAGTTCGCCGAGCAGGTTCGCCACGGCGGCCTTGCGCTGGCTCTGCACGGCTTCGGAATCGTTGCTGTCGTCGCGGTAATCGCGAGCGACCGACAGCATCTCGTCGCAGCCCGTCTGGTAACGATCGATGTGCTGGTATTCCTCGGGCAGCGACCGGGCATAGTGCCGCGTCACGGCCCATGAGGCGTAGGTGCTGAAGCGGAAGCCGCGGGCGTAATCGAACTTGTCCACCGCCCGCATCAGTGCGACGTTGCCATCGCTGATGAGTTCGAACAGATCCTGCGACCGGCCACCACGAAGGTGCCGCTTGGCGATGCTGACCACCAGGCGGAGGTTCGCCTGAATGATGCGGCCCTGGATCTCGGTTGCCTCGGCGATCAGGCGATCCATCTCGGTCATGTCATCGATCGACGGCTGATCGACCCGCGCCGCGATTCGGCGGCGGACCAGCTCGGCACAGTGCCGCAGGTAATTCATGGTGCGGAAGAGCCGGGCCTCGTCTTCGCGAGTCAGGAGCGGGGTGCGATACAGCTCGCGCAGATAAGCCGGAACCGACGACGGAATGCGCGAGAGCAACTCTTCATTTGACTCGTTCTCTTCGCTGCTCGCCGTCGCACTTTCGCCTTGCAGAATCGCGGCATGCGCGGCAGGCGAATCGAATTCTTCGTTGTAGATGTAGGCCACCGGCGTCTCAGCCAGCGCCTTGGCCCGCGCGTGAATCAGGACTTTGCGAACATCGGCTTCGCGGCGGCCGAATCGACCGGCAATCGCGCTAACCGTTTCACCGGAGACATGGGCCTCGACCATCGCCTCGTCGGCGTTGATGGTCCGCGTCTGACCCGATTCGTCAAACAGAGCCTCGCCCGGATTCTCTTCGTCGAAACGGCGCAAAGTATAGCGGATAGTCTCAATCGCCCGGCCCGACTCCTGGGCCACGCGCAGCGTCACCGCATGCAGCGACAGGCCCTCGGTTTGCACCAGTTCGCGGGCCCGGCTGATCATGCGCTCCTTCTCATCCGTCCGCATGAGCTGGAAGGCTCCGCCGCGGCGAACGAGATCGCGATTCTTCGCGACAAACTGCTGAACATGAGCGTCGGCAAAGCCGAATCGCGGCTTGCCGTCTGAAAATACGAACCAGGCGCCCATCAGTCCGCGGACGCGCCAGCGCGAAATCGTCTTCTTGGATACGTTGAAGCGCGTCGCCAATCCATCGGCGTCGCACAGTCGACCCGTTGCGCATTCGCGCGACAGCGGCATCGACGCGGTCAAATCATCAACCAGCGTGATGAGATCGGATACCACCGCCGCGCCAGACAGCAGCACATCCTGTCCATGTCGCGGCCGGTAACCAGTCAGCGTGAAACAGACAAATGAATAAGGGTAGTCCTTGGCCGGATCGATCAGGCTGATCGCCCGCGCAGCCCCCTGCACCTGGCGCAGGCGATGACGCGCCGGCGACATATGCAGCTCATGGGCAAGCTGGCTCAGTTCAGGACAACGATATTCCTTCATCGCGTCTTCCCAGGGTGACCGACTGCGCGCGAGGAGGTGCGCATGGTCAATCCTCGGCGGGCCTTGTTGCGCTGCAATCAGCGCGGGCCCTCCGCTGCTCTCATGTTATCGCCCATCCGGCATGGAAGTCAATATTACGGCGGGGTTTGTAACGCTCTGGACAATCTGGGCAATCCGGGCAATCATACGACTTCCGACACCGGAAACACGGGAAAGTGAGCCGGTTCCGAGCGAAAGGGGCCGCTGCATGGCTCAAATTGAGGCATTTCGGGCGATTCGGTACACCCTGCCGGACCTCAGCGAGGTCGTGGCTCCGCCCTATGACATCCTGACAGAGGCCGATAAAAAGGCTTTTCTTGCCAAAAGCGACCAGAATATCGTCGCCATTGATCTCCCCCATGTGCCGCCAAAAACGGCTGGCCCCGACGCCGTGTACCAACGGGCCGCCGGCGAGCTGGTCAGTTGGCTCGACACGCGCCACCTGTCCAAGGACGACGAGCCGGCCCTTTACGTCTATCACCAGACCTACAGCCTCGACGGAAAGACCCTCACCCGCAAGAAGTTCTTCGCCCGACTGCGACTTGAGGAGTTCGGCAAGGGCAAGGTCTATCCCCACGAGCAGACCTTCGGCGGGCCCAAGGAAGATCGCCTGAAGCTGACGCAGGCCACTCGCTGCAACCTCAGCCCCATCTTCGGGCTGTACCCCGATCCGAAGAACGAAGTCGCCGCGCTGCTCGATCGCGCCATCGGCCGACAGGAGCCCGACGCCCAGGCCACCATGGATGGCGTGCAGAATCGCCTATGGGTTATTACTGACACCGACATCATCGAACAGGTCAAAACCAAGCTCGCTCCTCTGCCGATTTACATTGCCGACGGACACCATCGCTACGGCACCGCCCTCAATTATAGACAATTGCATGTTGAGGAATACGGCGAGCCGCAGTCCGACGATCCGGTCAACTTCGTGCTGGCCGTGCTTTGCGGCATGGAAGATCCCGGCGCGACCATTCAGCCCTACTTCCGGACGCTCGTCGATCTGCCGAAGCTCACCAGCTCGTCGATGAAGCAGGCGCTGGGCGACAAGTTCAAGTGGTCGCCGATTCCGCGTCCGCGGACCGATCGCGAACTCACCGAGCAGCTCGCACAAGCCGGCGGATCATCGATGGCCCTGTACTTCGCGAGCGAAGACGTCTGTGCGGTCATCACACCCAAGGATGGCGATATTCTCGCTACCCTTGAGCCAAAGCGCAAACCCGCCTGGCGGCATCTCGCGTATTCAATTTTCCATCGCTATATCATCGATGAGATCGTCACGCCGAAGTTCACCGGTGGAAAGCCGACGACGATTCACTATCACAAGACGTTGAAAGAGTGCGTCGCCGACGCCGCCGAGAACGCCGGCATCGCGGTGCTTATGCCTGCGACCACGATGAAGGAACTCAGCGAAGTTTGCGCCGCGGGCGAGTTGATGCCGCAAAAATCAACGTATTTCTTCCCGAAGCTCGCGACCGGCATGGTCATCAACCCGCTGTATGAACTGTAAGTCGAGTCCGCCCGACCGCACCATTGCGGCCGGGCATCAAGTCTCACGGGGCATCAAAGCCCGATCCCCTTTAAGACTGCCGTAAAATCCATGCAGGCGGCTCCCACCGCGCCGCCGGCGCCGGGAATCGGCAGGAAACCAAACAGGCTGGTCAGCAGATCGCAAACATAGACATCAATCAAATAGCTAATCATGACAGGCTCCTTTTGCGAGCATCTCGCTCGCATCATTCGTTGCTTGGTGAAAAGAACACTCGCTCATGGCCGCGAGCCGCCGCGGAGTGACATCGGTCGCTCCGCGTGCGGCCCGGGTATTTCATTCACGTGGATCAGTCGGTGTAGAAACCGATGGTCCACAGCAGACTGTTCCAGGCATTGGCCACCTGGTGGCCGAGGGTCTCATTGAGCAGGCCGTAGATGTTCGCAAACAGGTCGTTGAGAATGTCCATCGCAAAGTCTCCGCAAGTTTTTTTGTTTTGTTTCCCTCCAACCAACATGGCCGGTGGGGTCGCGGATAGGAAAGGCAATCGCCGTACCAGCGATGCAAAACCCGCGTGCCCAACGGCAAATCAACATCGACAAAAAAACCTGGGTTGTATTCATCGGGCGCGGGCCGCCCACTCCCCAAAAACGGCTTCCATGTGCAAAAAACCCAATAAAATCGATGAAAAAAACGCGTGTATGCGCCGCCCTTTTCTTCGCTTTAGTGTTGGAATCTGCGCTTAAATCGACAGGTGTCGCCCGGTGCACCTGGCCATCGCGCGCTAATACCGGCGCATGAAGATATCGAGCAGCGTATTCGTATCCCCGCCGCCGTCGTGCCGCAGGAGCGTGCAAAACAGCAGCGCCCCCAGCGCCGGCAGGTTCAACATCAGCAGCACCATGGGGTGATACCAGTCCACGCCCGCCAGCCGCCCGGTGGTCGTCGCGTAACCATGAACGCTCACAACATAGTGATGTGAAAGCAACACGAGCAGCGTCGCCGCGAGGGCCATGGCCGTAACCGATGGACCGACGAACGACGCCTTCGACTGCGCGATGCCGAACATCATCCAGCCGATCAGAAACGCCAACGCCGCCCGGATGGCCCAGTGAAAGAGCACATGCGGTGCATTCGCCGCGACCGGCCAGCACACCGCAATCGCGACAGTCGTCGCTACCACCAGCCAGATGCCCGCCCGAATCAGACCCTGAGCCGGCGTCCAGCCGCAAGGCTCAACGACAAGGGTCGGCTTAGTGCCCGGTTCGTCGCTCATCAGCCGCTGTCCGAAATAGAAGTGCACTGCCAAAGGGGGGAATCGAACCCC
>CAYXEY010000315.1:0-6540 GCA_964464105.1 uncultured Planctomycetaceae bacterium | reverse complement strand
GGCCTGCTCGCGCCACAGGCTATGTTGCAAGCCGAGGCGTTTCAGTTCTTCGTCATGCGTGCCGAGGACGTAGTCTTTTTTGTCGGATGACTGGGCCATGCATCAAGTTTAATGGTTGTGCCAAACGGTTGCTTTGTGAACGAGGGGCGGATTGATCGGCTGCGATTTTTCGCCCCGCAGTTCGGGGTCAGGATTGACGCGCGTCTCGATTGCAGCGATTCGATCGAGCACATCCTCACCGCTGACGAGCTTACCAAAGACGCAGTAACCCCAGCCGTCCCGTCCGGGATAGTTGAGCGATGGATTGTCCTTGAGGTTGACGAAGAACTCGCTGGTGGCCGTGTGAGGAGCGGCGTCGCGGGCCATGGCGATGGTGCCGCGTGCGTTCTTCAGTCCATTTTTAGCCTCATTCTGAATGGGCTCGTGCTGTCCCGGCTTGCTCTTCGCGTTGAGGGCCGTGTATCCGCCGCCTTGCAACACGTGGATGCGTGGACCGGTCGTCACCCGATGGATGATTGTGCCGTCGAAGTAGTGTTCATTGATGTAACGGATGAAGTTGTCAGTGGTGATTGGCGCCTTCTCGCGATCCAGCTCGAACACGAGATTACCCCAGGTCTCGCCGTTGCAGCGGATCTCCAGCGCGACGCGCGGATGATCCGGCCGACCGGACGGCTGTGGATTCGAATCGCTCATCTTGTCGCGGGAGCATCCCGGGGTGAGCAACAGTGCAGCGAGCATGCTCAGTGATCCGAGCGGTCGCGCGTAAAATCGAACCATCATGTTGCGTTCTCGCGTTTCGCGTAGCGAATGGCCTGGCGGATCCAATCGAGGCAGTGGGGCGGCAGCTCGCCCATGCGCTCGAAGTGAAACGTGGTGTATCCCTGATCGCTTAGCGTCTTCACCCGGCGAACCAACGATTGGGCGGATGCAAACTGGCGCGGCGAAGGATCGATTGCGATTTCAACGCCAGATGAAATACTCCGCCGCTGCGAATCCGAGCCGGCGGCGTCGCCGGACAAGGCGAGTGAATCATCGATGACAATCGCCTCAACCAGCTCGCGAAATGCGGCGGGACTGTCCGGCATCGCGGCGGTTCGCCACGCGATCGGAACTTCTGACCGTTCGCGCATGATCGCGATTTGATTCAGCGCGGCCTGCTGCCGGGCCTGCTCAAATGCCACGATGTCGGGATGCGATTGAATGAAACCCGCGATGCTCATGCCCGCAGGCTCGCCCTCGGCATCAAGCGACTCCGTCGCCACGCGAAGCACGCGTTCGACGTTCACGCCCTGCCGCTTCGCGTTTTCACGGCATGAAGGACAAAAGCACAGCGAGAGCAGGTAGGATTCGATCTCGCCGCAGACAGGCGCGGGCGCCGTGCCGCGCGCCATCAGCCCATTCGCAAATCCAATGCCGCTCAATTCAACCCGCTTCACCGGATAATGCGAGGAAACATCCTCGGCGAGCGCGCCGAAGAATTCGAGCGCATCGCGATTGCATGGACACAATCGATTGCTGTTTGTATCGCCCGCGATGCTCACAGTCCCGGCGAGTGGATTGCGTTCGACCAACCCCGAAAGATCCGAGAAGTCGATCCGGGCAATGAGGTCCAGTCTGCTTTCGACAGCCAGTTCCGCCATGCGCTCAAAGGGATCGCGCTGCTTGAGCCACTTCGCGCCGGTTGGCTTGATCCTCGCCCCCGCGTAGGCATTGGCATGCGGCTGGTAGCAAAACCCCGACGGATATTCAGACACCCTTGGGTCGCTGTTGGCGGCGCGCTTGATGACCTGCATGGCGGGCTGAACGAGTCCGATCGAAAGCGCATCGAACCCCAGATCGCGCAGGCCAGCCACGCCGGGCGTCGAACCGGTCGCGTCGAGGTCCCAGACCTGAAAATGAGCTACGGTGCGCATGCAACCGGGCCACTGATAGAGGGCATAATGAGAACGGAAAACGGAGTGCAGTCCGATATCATCGCCCATAATTAAGCTGAAAACGTTGGATAATCCAAACGATTATTTGCCGAATCGTTAAAATGGTGTTATAATTGGGGGTCTCATCGAGGTCAAAGTTCCCGGTACACGCGCAATTGAGTGACGTAACTATTGGCAAGCGGGCAGTTTGCGCGCAACGGGTGATTCCCACGATTCCCCGAATGATGGAGCCTCAGTGATAGGGCGGGCGGTAGAGGCGCTGACCGAGCAGATTCGTCAGGCCAACGACATCGTTGATGTCGTCGGTTCCTATGTCGCCGTGCGCCGCGCGGGGCGGGTTTTCAAGGCCCTCTGCCCCTTTCACAACGAGAAGACTCCCTCCTTCCACATCAATCCCGAGAAGCAGATTTTCAAGTGCTTCGGTTGCGGTGCCGGGGGCGACGTATTCAAGTTCATTCAGCGGCGCGAGAACGTGGGTTTCGTCGAAGCGCGGGCCATTCTTGCCGCTCGCGTGGGAATCTCGATTGAGGTCAATGAGGCGAAAACCGCCGGCGGCGTGACCAAAGCAGAACTGGACCGGGTCAACCGCTGGGCCCAGGCCTGGTTCGCCAAGCAGTTCAACGGTCCGAACGGGGCGGCTGCTCGAGGATACGCATCGTCCCGCGGGTTTTCGGACATTTCGATCACCCGCTTCGAACTCGGCTTCGCACCGATCGGATGGGACAACCTCACCAAAGCGGCCGCACGGCAGGGCATCCCCATCCCGCTGCTCAAAGAGGCGGGCCTCATCAAAATCAAGGACGACGGCCCGGACCGGCAGTACGACGGCTTCCGCAACCGGCTCATGTTCCCCATTCGCGACCCCATGACTCGCATCATCGGGTTCGGCGGGCGCACGTTGGGAGACGAGCCGGCGAAGTACATCAATTCCCCGCAGAACATGCTTTTTGACAAGAGCCGCTGTCTTTTTGGCGTCCATATTGCGAAGAGTGCGTTCGAGGCGACCAAGCACGCCGTTGTCGTTGAAGGCTATATGGACTGCCTGCTTTTGCAGCAGGCCGGCGTCGAAAACGTGGTCGCGACACTGGGTACCGCCCTGACCGCTGAGCATGTTCAAATGCTCCGGCGATATGTGGACGGCGTGACGCTGGTATTTGACTCCGACGAGGCCGGCATTCGCGCGGCCGACCGGGCGCTGGAAGTTGCACTGGCCGGCGATCTCGACATCCGGCTGGCACGGGTTCCGACCGGAAAAGACCCCGCCGATTTCGTTCTGGCGGAGGGTCCGGAGGCATTCCGGACGGTTTTGACCTCGGCCATTGGAGCGCTAGAATGCAAGTGGAATCAGGTACTTACGCACCGGAGGTCCAATTCGGGGGCGACTGACCAACGGCGTGCGTTGGACGAGTTCATGGGGCTGATTGCCGCGTCGGGCAGCCTTCAACAGGCCGACCCGATTCGCAAAGGCCTCATCCTGAACCAGTTGGGCAAGCTCCTCGGCTTGCCGGCTGACGAGATAAATCGAAACCTGACCCTGGCCGCGAGGCGACAGGGTTCGCGTGTGGAGCAGCCGGCTTCGTCGCCTGTCTCCATGAGCGTATCGCGTATTGAAGGCGGCGCCGCTTCGGTGGCAACCCTGCATTTGTTGGAGGTTCTTCTCAACGAGCCGACGTACTTCGACGCGATTTCGCGCCATTTTGTACCGGCGCGGCTCGCCAACGACACGGACGCAAATATCGCCGCCGCCTTCATTGAATACGTTCGTGAGGCTGAGCGGTTCGAGTTGTCGGAGTTCATCAGCCGGTTTGAGTCGATCGAAACGGCCCAGCGCGTGACGGACCTGCAGTTCGCGGGCGCCCATCGCGGAAATTATGGCGGCACGGTCGAGGGGGCCGTGGCCCGTCTGGAGCAGTTAAATCTGCAGGGTCGGGGCCGTCAGTTGTTGTCAACCTTGTATCGCCCGGCGGCAACCGCCGAGGAGCGTGTGTCGGAGACGTCCGGCGCAGAGTTGGACGGTAGCATTGAGCGAGATGTCTTTTTGGCCGCCAGCGACGTGGTCCGCAAAACCGGACAGTTCGCCGCGCGGCGGCACAAGGGCGAAGTCGGCCGCACGCCGGCAGCCCAGTAAGAAGCCCCGGGCATTTAGCCCGGCCGGTGTTTTTGACAAAGGGCAGGCCTGGAAACCTGCATCACAAGTTTCGAGACAATTTGCGTTGCGGATTTCGGCGAAAGCGCGGTGCGCGAAGCTCTGATGAGCGGCGACCCCATCGAACGAATCAGGCGACGCAGTCATGCGGTGTCCCCGGCCGTGGAGGCCAGGGGGCGAGATGATTAGACAACTTGAGGTGTTATGCCGCATCAGCCCCCGCAACGATGCAGGCACAACAACGCAACGGAGCCGTACTTGAAAATGGCAGATGTGAGCACCAAACCGACCCCCGCGGATACCATGCTTCCCGCCCCTCCGGCGACCGATCCGGTCGAACTCAGCGTCGTCGAGCTGATGGAGAAGGGCCGCAAGCGCGGTTATCTCACCTGGGAGGAACTCAACGAGACCCTGCCGGACGAAGCCGTCCTGCCCGATCGACTTGAGTCCATCCTGCAGCGTCTCGAAGAGCTGGCCATCGACGTGATCGACGAAGCCGAGGCCGAGAAGATGGCCTTCGTCGACGATGCCTCCTCCGCAACCAAGAAGAAGAAAGCCTACGAGCCTGACGAGGTCGTTCCGGCCGAGGAAGAATTCCCGGTCGAGGCGCCGAGCCGCCGCATCGATGACCCGGTGCGCATGTATCTCACCCAGATGGGCGAGATTCCACTGCTCACCCGCGCCCAGGAAATTGCGCTTGCGAAAAAGATCGAGCTGACCCGTACCGCCTTCCGCCGCAAGGTGCTGGAGTCGGACTGTAGTCTGGCCGCAGCCGTTGAAATCCTTCAGATGGTCGGCGAGGGCACCCTGCCATTCGATCGCACCATGAAGATCTCCACCGGCGAAAACCAGGCCAAGGCCGCCGTCCTCAAGCGCCTGCCCGGCAACGTCGAGACCGTGCGCAAACTAATGGCGCTGAATCAGGAGGACTGGACCAAGCTGCGCGGCAAGTTGAAGGAATCCGAAGAGAAGGTGCTTTGGCGACACATCCAGCAGCGCCGCCGCAAGGCCGTCACCCTGCTTGAAGAGCTCGCTCTGCGCACCAGCCGCGTCACCCCGATGATGCGCAAGCTCTATGCCCTCTCCAAAAAGATGAACGAAGTGAGCTCGCTACTGAATGACGCGCGCAAGCTCACGACCATTTCCGCCGACGATGCCGAGGCCATGCGCGACGAGCTGACCGGTCTGCAGGACCTGGTCATGGAATCGCCCGAGATGCTGGAGCGCCGCACGACCGCCGTGCGACGCGTCTTCGCCGAATATGAAGACGCCAAGCGCAAGCTCTCCGGCGGAAACCTCCGCCTCGTGGTGTCGATCGCCAAGAAATACCGCAACCGGGGCCTGCCCTTCCTTGACATCATCCAGGAAGGCAACACCGGCCTGATGCGCGCGGTCGACAAATACGAATATCGCCGCGGGTATAAGTTCAGCACTTATGCCACGTGGTGGATTCGACAGGCCATCACCCGGGCCATCGCCGACCATGCCCGCACCATCCGCATCCCGGTGCACATGATCGAGACCATGAGCCGCCTGCGGAACATCTCCAAGCAGTTGCTGCAGGAGCTGGGCCGCGAGCCCACCATCGAGGAAATTGCCAAGAAGGCCCACATGGCCGTGGTGGAAGCCCGCCGGGTCATGAAGATCAGCCGCCACCCGATTTCGCTCGATCGACCGGTCGGTGAGAGCGAAGACTCGTACTTCGGCGACTTCATCGAGGACGAGCGCGTCGAAAGCCCGGTCAGCACGGCGAGCAACGAGATGCTGCGCGACCGCATCGAGCAGGTGCTCAAGAGCCTGACCTACCGCGAGCGCGAGATCATCAAGCTGCGCTACGGCATCGGCGACGGTTATACGTACACGCTGGAGGAAGTCGGCAAGATCTTCAAGGTGACGCGCGAGCGCGTCCGCCAGGTCGAGGCCAAGGCCATCCGCAAGCTGCAGCACCCGGTCCGCTGCCGCAAGCTGCAGGGCTTTTTGGATGCCGACGGCCGTCTAAAAGAAGAGCCGGAGGATTTCGGCACGGCCGGGCCGATGTAACTGTGGCACCCGCCAATGGCGGGTGAGCTGTGGCACCGGCCAATGGCCGGTGATGCTGTGGGATGAGCTGTGGCACTGGCCAATGGCCGGTGAACCCGTGGCACGGGTTTTCCAACCGGTGACTCGTCTGGGCCCGACCATTTCGGTCGGTGGATTCGAAGAGACCCTTCAATATTCAACGGCCCCGGTCAGCGAGCAATCGCCGACCGGGGCCGGTTTGTTTCAAGAGAACATCTACCCCGACCAGTTCGTTCGCGTACCCCGGTTGTCCAAGTCCATTAGATGACCGAGTTGTGCGCATTTAGACGCGCAGTTGGTTATGATCAGAGTCTTGCGTCTCGCAACTTGCGCGATTTGGAAGGTGGAATCGGTGGAAGGGTACAAGATGTGCATGAAGAATTTCCGAGGTTGTCTTCGGTG
>CAYXEY010000314.1:0-6543 GCA_964464105.1 uncultured Planctomycetaceae bacterium | reverse complement strand
GGTGTCCGCTGCCGCAAGGATGTCGCCCAGTGCGTGCACCTTCGACGCAATGAGAAAGCCTATCTTGTTATACCGCTCAGGATCGTCCATCCAACCGAGAATCCTGGCGTGAAGCGCCGTCAGGTCATCCCAGAGCGCTTTTGGATCTTCTAACGCGTCGCGCAGAGCGTCGAACGTCGCGTAGCGTCTTCTCTTTGTCGATTGCGGTCTACCCTTGTCGGCAAGGGTATCGAGCAGAAGGCCGATTCGGACAGGATACTCGGTGGCCGTGGCCTGCTCGTCCAATGCCGAGACGAATGCCCAAACGTCCCTGCGCTGCAGGTCGCGCTCGATCGCATCCCATTGGGCGGCGAGTTCGTACGCACTGTCGCGATTCTTCTTGCGTACCGTCGTAAGCAATTGTGCCTTCACAAGTTCGGCGTCGTTCAGCTCGATTCGACCGATGTTGAGGCGCGTGAAGAGTTTGATGGCCTGTAGTTCGCCGTCTCTCGGGGGCAGCTCATCGTTGGCGAAGGGTTCGTACCAGATCACCTTGACGTTATCGTTTAGGTAGCTGCAATATGGCGATGCCCGTCTGTGTTGATTGTATTCGTCGCCCCAATGCGCGAACCAATCGTCGATGCACCTATACGCCGCGGCGAGGTGATGAAGGTCGATATGCTCTTCACTCCTGTCCAGAACATCGACCTTGAAGTCAGTCCACTTCAGTCCCCTTTCGTAGGAAAGAGCATACGGAGGGTCGGCCAACTGTAACTTCCTGTCTCTCATCACCAGGAACATTAGGTACAGCGTCGTAAGCCTTTGCTGGCCGTCGATCAACTCCCAGCGATCGCCCGATTTCCTCACGACCACAGGCTGAAGAGTGTATTCAGGCTCTCTTCTTTCCAGGGCCTGCTCAATATCCTCCAGTAGGCGGCGTACATCGTCCACGCTCCAGCGGAAACCGCGCTGATACGCGGGCACGAAGAATTCACCCCGCAGGTCACCGACAGACTTGTGGAGATCGAGCATGCTTGTTGCATTGTCCATCGTGCGAGTCCTTCGGCCAGCCAATTCGTCCGTTAGCCGCATGTTTGCGGGATGCAAAATCGCGACGAGGATTGATCGCCGCTGCGCAAACGCATGCAAAAAGTGAACGCCATCACCACAAGCGAACTGCCGTACGCGATCCTAGTTGAGCGACTCGCTCATGTCAGCGCCACCGACGCCCTTACCATCTCGACAGGGGCCGATTAGCCAAAAGCGATAGACGCTTCGGGCACTACAACCGAGCCATGACCTTTCGACTTCGTGCGCATTTGGCGCGATCATATCGTGCATTTGCGACATAATATGTCGCAGGAAGGTGCAACGCTGCCTCCTCGAAACCCGCAATCGATGCCCCGCCACCACCCCACTGCTCCGCCCAGAAAAACCGGGCCCGCTGCTTCCGAGCGCGTACTTCGGGACACGCTCTTGCGACACTGGACGATGCTCCGTCTCGTCCCACGTCACCCCGTCAAGACCACAAGCGCTGCTCTCACCAACGCACTCCTCGCCGAGGGTTTCAAGATCAGCAAGCGGTCCGTCGAAAGAGATCTCGACCTGCTATCAGCCGATTTTCCGCTAACCTGCGACGACCGCGCGAAGCCGTATGGGTGGAGCTGGAAGGCAGACGCCAAACCACTCCATCTGCCGGGTTTGCAGGCGCATGAGGCGCTCGTCTTCAAATTGGCTGAAGCTCATCTCATGGCCCTCATGCCGGCCGCGCTGCGCGCATCGCTGGAGCCGTACTTCAAGCTCGCCGACCAGCGATTAAAGGATGACCACGCGCACCGCGGCCTCGCGAGCTGGCCGTCGAAAGTGCGAGTGGTGTCACCCACGCAGGCGCTCTTGCCGCCGAAGGTGTCTGAGACGATCTTCCGGACAATCACGCAGGCGCTTCTCAACGGCGTTCAGCTATCAGCGCGGTACATGCCACGTGGCGCCGATGGACCCACCGAGTATCAGTTGAATCCACTCGGTCTCATTCATCGAAGTCCGGTGAGCTACCTGGTCGCGACGGCTTGGGAGTATAACGATCCCCTCATCTTTGCGCTGCATCGGTTCACCTCTGCCAAGCCGCTCGAACAGGCCGCCCGTTCAATCCCAACGTTCGATCTGGATAAGTACATCGCCAGCGGCGCTCTGGGATTTGCATACTCAGACGAGCCCGTCCGGCTAGTAGCTCGTTTTCAGGCATCCGCAGCTGAACACCTGCGGGAGACACCCCTCGCCCAAGATCAGGCACTCAAGGTGGCTGACGGACACGTCACCTTGACAGCCACCGTGCCGGACACCGCACAGTTACGCTGGTGGCTGCTGGGCTTCGGCGATGACGTCGAGGTGCTCGCGCCGCCGGCGCTTCGGCAGGAGATCGCAAACGCCGCCGAGGGGATGGCGTCGCAGTATCGAGTCACTTGAGTGGCGACGCCGCGGCGCGCTTAGAAGCCGATGCTCCGCCTCGATCCCGGCTTATGGCTCTGCTCCACGGCGAGCGTGGCCACGATCGCTTCAAGAGATTCGAACTCCAATCCGAGCTGTGCGCGGTCGGCCACGACGGCGAAGTCCCCCGGCGCGAGCGCGTCGAGTTTCTTTAACGATTGCGCTGCGAGTTGCCGGTCGATCTCCGTTGCGTGGGCTGCCACCGCGGGAAACGACTCCAACAGCAGCCGCCAGCGTTGTGTTTCGTCGAGCCAACCGAAGGCGATCTTGAACGTGAAGCGTCGCAGGCTGGCCACGTCGAGCACGTCCAAGAGATTCGTGGCGCAGATGAACACGCCGGAACATCGCTCCATTCCAGTCAGGATCTCGTTGACTACTGGCGCCTCCCAGCGACCCAAGGCGCCATCGCGGTCACGCAGCACGCTGTCAGCCTCGTCAAGGAAGAGGACGGCATCTTCCCGCCGCGCGTCTTCGAACATCCGTCGGGCGTTCTTCTCGCTCTCGCCAAGCCACATGTCGAAGATGTCGGAGGCTCGCTTGAGCAGAAGGGGTCGGTCCAGCCTTCGGGCGACGTAATTCGCAAATGCGGTCTTCCCCGTGCCGGGCGGACCGTGCAGCAAGACGCGACCTCGTCCGGACCGCGCCAAGGCGTCGCTCACCCGAGCAAGCGGTTCGGAGGCATTGACCAAGGTCAGGTTGTAGTGTCGCGGCAGTATTAACTCTCCGCTCTCCTTTGAAATACCCGCGGCTTCGCGATAGCCCTTGAGCACCACATCTAAGCGCTCCGCCGCTGTGCCCCTGCCGGAGTTCGCGTGTGCGACAACTTTGGCGGCTCTGGCCAGTACAGCGGGGGTCAGATCCTGGGCCGCCGAGATGCGGTCGATTACCGGGCATTCGGCGTTCACGGAGCCAAGCGCGTTTCGAAGCACACGCTTCCGCACGGATTGCGGCGGCGAAGTCACCTCGACGATCAAATCGAAGCGCCGCAGGTATGCTGCATCAAGGTGCCAAACTCGATTCGAAACCCAGAACGCCGGAACAGGATTTGCCTCCAATACGCGATTGATCTCGGCTTTCGGTACCCGCCGCTTTTCATCACCAGCCTGGAACACGTCTTCGATCTCGTCGAAGATCACCAACGTCTTTGGGCTCCGGCTCAAGAGTTGCTGCAGGAACCGGTAGCGGCGAAATCGCGAGGCGGGATTAGCATCTCCCTCGTCCGCCAACCCTTCCGCAGCGACCTCGTAGAGCCTCCATCTGAGCGCTCCGGCAATTGCCCGTACAAGCTCCGTCTTCCCGGTCCCCGGCGGTCCATGAAGTAGGACGTTCACGCCCCCAAGCTTCGACGTGGAGGCTCCCGGCAGGAAATCGCAAAGCAACTCGATCTCACGTTCCAGGTGCGGATAGTCCGAAAACGTAAGCCCAGCGGCCGGCGCCCTCCGGGCGGCGAAGGCAATGACTTCATCGGCGTCAGCGTTCTCTCGCAGGAGCGCATTGGGTAGCCCTTCGAGGGCCGTCACGCGGCGGTCAAAGGAGCCCAACGCTGCGTTGATCTCGATCAGTCCGCAGGTTCGGAGCGTCCCTTCTGGGCGAAGCGCTTCGGTAACCTCTCCTGGCGTTCGCCGAAATGCGGCGGCAAGCAACTTGGCGAGACGAGTGTCGGAAACGTAACCACCGCCGATCGTACTCACCGCGTCTTCCCACGGATCGCTCGTACGCAGCAGCGCTCGCGATACGAGTATGAGGCGCTCGACCGGCGTCAGTGATATTCGCTCGCCGAGAAGCTCTAGATTCCGCGTGACGGTCTCAGGCAGCTCAGCTCCGCGCGCCTCGGCGGCGTCAAGCTGTCGATTGATCATCTGACCCAGCTCAGCAACCGTCTTCGGCTCTCGGCCGCTCTCGATACCGAGAACCTGACGGACGCCGTCAAATCCGTTGGCGATGCGCTTCAACATCCGCCCGTCCGGTCCGCCATGCTTGAGAACCCGCAACGCCCAAAGGCTTAGGACGGCAGGATCATCACGGCTATCGTGGGAAGCTGCTTGCTGGCGCAGCATGTCGATGAGATCCATTGATCTTAGGTGTCCGCGAACAACCGAATGATACGTCCGGCCTGCGACAACTCGTGTCGCAGACTTGCGCGGCCCGCGCGACCTAGACGTTCGGTTCAAGCCCTGCGCATGGCCTCGCGCCGATGCGACATGCTTTGTCGCAGGTCAAGCGGACAATCTTCCATCTTCGGAATTTCGCCGCGCACATGGCAGAGTCCTTTTCGCTTGGCGGAGTCGTCGCCGGCCTCAGAGAAACGACCTCGAACGACGCCCATCACCCGGCCACGGTCTTGGTCGTTGATGTAGGGGGACAGTTCGCCCGAATCTCGATGACGGAAATTGTCTGTCCAGCGTCTCACGAGCTGCTTCAGATCGGGCAATTTGTTGGCGTCAAAGGTGTGACCGACTCGCATCCCTTCATTCATGGATCGACCCAATTGGCGACGGAAATTTGCCTACCGGCCGAGACCTATCATTAGCTACCCTATCCAATACAAACGTGAACCGACGTGAGCGGCTATCATTCGCGCGCCGTGTACCGCCTTTCGAAATCCAAGCTGATGTCCGCGCTTCAGTGTGGCAAGCGCTTGTACTTGGAAATCCACAGCCCGGACCTCGCGCAGATTGAGGCTGGTTTGCAAGCCCGCTTCGATGTAGGTCACCGAGTCGGCGAAGTCGCGCGCTCACTCCATCGGCACGGGCGTTTGATCGGGCACGCCGACGATCCTTCTGCGGCCCTGGAGGAAACCAAGAGAGCGCTCGAATGCGGCGATGACGTGCTGCTCTTTGAGCCGGCTTTCGAGCACGGCGGCGTGTTGGTGCGCGCCGACATGCTGTTTCGTCGTCACGGGCGCTGCCGCCTCGTTGAGGTGAAGGCGACCACCAGTGTCGCCGACCATCACCTGCAGGACGCCGCCATCCAGGCGTGGGTCATTGATGGTGCCGGCTGTCCCGTCGACGCGGTTTCCATAGCCCACCTCGACGGCGCGTTTGTGTACCCCGGCGGGGACAACTATCGCGGACTGTTCAGCTATGTCGACGTGACCCAGGACATCGCGTCATTGCGCGCTCAGGTACCGGCGTTGGCGCTTCGCTGCCAGCAGATTCTGGTAGGCCCGGCGCCAAGTATTGCGGTCGGTAGACAATGCCGCGAGCCCTACTCTTGTCCCTTTCTTTCGCGCTGCGACCGCGACGCCCCGACGTATCCACTGTCGATGCTCGGTCAGCACTGGCGGCTCAGAGAGCGCCTGGCAGCACTCGGCTATCGAGACCTACGCGATGTTCCCGAGTCCGAGATCGGCGACGGCCTGCCCCGTCGCATCTGGAGCGCGGTTGTCAACGGTGAGAGCTTCATCGACCCGAACGTCGCCAAGCTCATCAACGATCTCGAATTCCCGCGCTACTACCTCGATTTCGAGACGATTCAGTTTGCCATTCCCATTTGGCCGGGCACGCGCCCATACGAGCAGTTGCCATTTCAGTGGTCTTGCCACGCTGAGCACGCGGATGGAACCGCGACTCATGACGAATTTCTCGACACAACGGGCGACGCCCCAATGCAAAGGTGCATGGAACATCTTATCGCCGCAGTCGGAAATGCCGGTCCAGTGTTTGGCTACTCGGGATTCGAGGTCCGAATACTGCGAGAGGCTGCGACCCGCCATCCAGCACTCGCGCCTCAATTGAACGCCCTGGCCGCGCGCGTGATCGACCTGCTGCCCATCGTGCGCTCCAATTACTACCATCCCGCACAGAACGGCTCTTGGTCAATTAAGGCGGTAGCGCCGACTATTGCGGCCGATCTGGCGTATGACCTGCTGGAAGAAGTGAGCGACGGTGGCGGCGCACAGCATGCATACGCTGAGATGATCGACCGTCAGACACCGCCGGACCGAAAGCGACGACTCGAAGAATCGCTGCGCACCTATTGTCGGCGCGATACGGAAGTCATGATCCGGCTTGCTCGCAGGCTCATCGGTCGTGTCCCCGGACGTGGTGTAGGAGTGTGAGTTTGTAGCCCCCTTGCGGG
>CAYXEY010000313.1:0-6555 GCA_964464105.1 uncultured Planctomycetaceae bacterium | reverse complement strand
AGTGAGCGTGACCCGTGCGCGGTCGAAGACGACAATTCTGACGCCGCAGCGGGATGCATGCATTCTCCTTGTCCAGGCAGCGCAAGCGGCAAGAGCGGCAGTGCCATGATGAGTTGCCTGTTCGTCTCTGGTGGACCAACCCAAGGGCTCCTTTTGGGTTCAATGGCGCTCTCGCGTACATCATCGACGCTCATCGTCCCTGGTAGAGTGCTCGATTGCGGCAGCTGCCTTTCGCCATCTATCGCCGGCCGCCTTCTGTAAGCGGATGTATTGACGGTCAATCTGGGTTCTGGTGCATTGGCGTCCGAGCCCTAGAATCCGCGTCCTTTGTGGAGGACGCACCGGATGGCCAAGAGTATTGCGCGCGACCCCATCTACCGCGGGCGTCGCTTCTCCGCAGAGACGATCGAGACCTGCGTTCGCTGGTACATCACGTATCGCCTGAGCTACCGCGATCTGGTCGCGATGATGGCGGAGCATGGTGTCGTCGTGTCCCACACGACCGTCATGCGCTGGGTGCTGCGGTATGTGCCTGAATACGAGCGGCGCTGGTCACGGTTCGCGCGATCGCCGGGATCGTCCTGGCGCATGGACGAGACGGCCGTGGCGGTCCGAGGCGGCCGGCACTACCTGTATCGCGCCGTGGATCGAACCGGAAAGTCTGTCGCGTCGTTGCTCTGCAATGAGCGAAGCATGGAGGCCGCGCGGGCATTCTTCCGCATGGCAGTGAGCCAGAAAGGCGTACCGTGGCCAACGAAGATCAACGTCGATGGCAACAGCGCGACGCACCGTGGCCTGCGGTTGCTGGGCGACGAGGATCGTCGCTGGCGGAGCGTGGAGGTGCGGGCGCGCCGCTACCTGAACAACGTGGTCGAGCAGGATCATCGCGCCATCAAGCAGCGGTGTGCGCCGATGCTCGGATTGAAGAGTTTTCGCTCGGCAGCCATCACGCTCGCTGGGCTCGAACTCGCCCATCGGGTTCGCAAGAAGCAATATTCGCTGCCGACGGGCACACACGGGCGGGCGGCTTCCTTGAAAGAGTTGTGGAAGCTGGCGTTCGCCGATTCCGGTGCGCCGTTGCAGGGCGAGGTCGACCGGAATGCGCCAATGCACCAGAACTCAGCTACCCGCCTTCAGCCGGCGCGCGAGCGAGTGAGCATGGAAGGACCGGTGCGGTATCCGCGCAAGATCTTCTTCGGTGGAGGCTTGTATTTGCTGGTCAGGCCTGAAGGCGGGCGGTACTGGCACTACCAGTACCGGTTCGGCGGCAAGCGAAAGACGCTTTCGCTTGGGACCTACCCGGATGTCCCGAATGCCCTGGCGCAGGCGCGCCACCGCGCAGCGCGGCGGTTGCTGGCAGCGGGCATCGATCCGTCGGTGAGGAGGCGCGAACTGCGGCTGATGAGCGAAGACGCCTGTGCAGCAGCAACCGGAATGCCCGCGACCTGGCGTCAGGCGGGGTGACGGGCTGGAGGTTTGCCCTGAATAGCCCTCGCAAGTGACTGAATTGGCGGGTTTGCACGAGGACCTGGGCGAGATACTGGTCACGGTACCGGCCAACGTAATGCCAAATATGGTGACAAGAGGCTGTTTTTAATGCCAATATTCCAGCCATGGAACCGGCCACGAATCACGCTCATGGCGGTGTGCGTTGACCCCCGCTGCCGCCGAGCCCTTCATGCCGGCCGAGGGCGCGGCCGTGCTCGAGAACCTGGCCTTCGACCTGGCCCGGGAGGCCAGCGAGCTGTCGGCCCAGCTTCACCCCGTGGTGCGGCTGTCGGTTGCCGAACTCGTCCGGTCGATGAACTGCTACTACTCGAACCTGATCGAGGGCCACAATACCCATCCTCGCGACATCGATCGTGCCTTGGCGGCGGATTATTCCAGCGACCTGCATCGTCGTGACCTGCAGCTCGAAGCCCGGGCGCACATCGAAGTGCAGCGGATGATCGACGAGCGGGTGAGCGACCTGCCGCGTCCCCCTGCTTCGCGTGCCTTCATCGAGTGGACGCATCGGGAATTCTGCGCGCGCCTGCCCGAGAGTCTGCTCGTTGTCGAGAACCCTGATACGGGGGAGCGCATTCCGGTAGTGCCGGGGCAGCTGCGTTCTCGCGGGGTGGCCGTGGGCAGGCATATTGCGCCTGCGGCCGAGGATCTTCCGGCTTTCATGCGCAGGTTCGAGGAAGCATACGAAGCTGCCCGGCTGACGAAGCCACGCCAGGTGATCGCCGTTGCGGCGGCTCATCATCGGTTCCTCTGGATTCATCCGTTCCTCGACGGCAACGGTCGCGTTGCGCGCCTGATGTCGCACGCGATGTTGCTGGAGATCGGGATCGGCTCGGCGCTCTGGTCCGCGTCGCGCGGTCTCGCCCGCCATTCCAGTGACTACAAGCGCCTGCTGATGGCGGCCGACGAGCCACGCCGGAATGATCTCGATGGGCGAGGGACGCTGTCCCAGGACGCCTTGATCGAGTTTTGCCGGTTCTTTCTCGAAATCTGCCTCGACCAGATCCGCTACATGCGCGGGCTGCTCGATCCTTCAGAGCTTCAGCGGCGCATGGAGCTCTATGTACGCGATGAGGAGAGCGCAGAGCGACTGCCCAAGCGCAGCTACGCGGTCTTGCGCGAGGCGCTGCTCTCGGGCGAGCTGGAGCGCGGCCGCATCCCCCAGCTCATCGACACGAGCGAGCGCACGGCACGTCGCGTGGTTTCAGCGTTGATCGACAAGCGCCTGCTCGTTTCGGATTCTCACAAAGCGCCCTTGCGGCTGGGCTTTCCCATCGATGTTGTCGAGCGCTGGTTCCCGAAGCTCTATCCGATGACATGATGGGCAGGGCGGCCGACCGGGCCATCACCAGGCGCTTCCGCCGTGGTGGCTTCGGCTGTCGATGGAGAAGAATGGTCATGAGCTGGATTTACTTTGGGCTGATCTCCGCGGGCGCTGCCGCTGCGACCGCAATCCTTGGCAAAGTGGGCGTCCAGGGCATTCCGTCAAACCTGGCAACGGCGTTTCGCACGCTGGTGGTCCTTGGATTCGCGTGGTCGCTTGTCTTACTACATGGCGAAGTCGGCGCGATCAAGGACTTGCGCGGCAGGACCCTGCTTTTTCTGATCCTGTCGGGCGTCGCGACCGGAATCTCGTGGCTGGCGTATTACCGGGCGCTGCAGCTTGCGCCCGCGTCGCGAGTGGCGGTGTTAGACCGTTTGAGTCTTCCCTTGACCCTGCTGCTGGCTTGGGGCTTCCTCGGGGAGCCCTTGACGCTGCGCATGGGTCTCGGCATGGTGCTGATGGTCAGCGGCGCCCTGCTGGCGGCCTCGTGAACGCCAGCATCAGGGCAGGCAACAGCAGCAGCACGAGCGGCACAGCCGCGACCAGTCCGAAAATGATGGCTGTCGCCAGCGGCTGTTGAAGTCCGGCACCTCGGCTGATGCCCAATGACAGCGGGCTCAAGGTCAGTATGGCGATGAGCGCGGACATCAGGATCGGCCGCAGACGCTTCTCGCCCGCTTCCGCCAGCGCCGCGGCACTGACGGGTACTGCGGTGTCGAGCTCTGAAAAGTAGAACACGATCAGTTCGGTCGCCATGCCAACCACCATGGTGAGTCCCATGAGCGCTGAGATGTCGAGTTCGATGCCGGACAGCCACAGCCCCGCGAATACCGTCGCAGTGCTGAGCAGCACTGTCACCACGGCGGCCAGGGTCCACGCGATGTTCTCGAACAACACCGTCAGCAGCAGAGCCGCAAGCAACAGCGCGGCTGCGAATACCATGGTCATGTCGGCGAAGCTCTTGCGCTGCTGCGCGAAGAGCCCGCCGTAGTCGACACGGATCGAGGGCGGCAGGCGCAAGCCTGCGACGGTGCTGCGCACCTCGCTCATGGCAGTGCCCAGATCACGATTCTCGAGACGAGCCGTGACATCGATGAACGGGGCCAGATCCTCGCGCGTCAACTGCTTCTGTCCTGCGATGATCGATACTTCGGCAATCTGGCCAACACGAACCCCGCGACCATCCGGGGCAGTGACTTCGAGGTTCGCGACCTCTGCGGCGCGCGCACGGATATTCGCTGGTCCCCGGACCCGCACGCCGATCAACTGCGCGCCGACCCTGACGCTCGTGGCGGGGCTGCCGCCGACCAACGTCTCGATCTGGCTGGCAACAGTGGCCGGATCCAGGCCGTGCTGCTGGGCAACACCCGGACGGATGCGTACGGCGATCGCATCTCCGGCAACCCGCAGTCCGTCGACTACCTCAACCACGCCAGTGATCTTGCCGATCGCCCCCGCGATCCGCTTGGCCGCTGCCTCGATGGCGGCCGGGTCGTCACCGAAGACCTTGATCTCGATCGGCTGTGGCACGGCGGTGAGATCGCCGATTAGGTCCTCCATGAGTTGCATCGTTTCAATCTGCAGACCTGGGATGCCCGCTTCGATCCTGCCGCGTATCTCGCCCATGACCGCTTCTATGGGGCGGCGTGAGCCATTCTTCAGCCGGATGAAGTAGTCTCCCTCGTCGGCCTCGGTCAGTCCGCCGCCAAGCTGCATGCCAGTGCGACGGGAATAGCTGGCGACCTCTGGAGTGCTCTGGATGATCGACTCAACCTGATGCAACAGGTTGTCTGTATCGGCGAGGGCGGCGCCCGGCTGCGCCTTGTAATCGAGGATGAATCCGCCCTCGTCCATCTTGGGCATGAAGCCGGAGGGGACGGCATACCAGGCGAGCGAACCCGCGAGGGTCAGCACTGCAACGATCACGGCGGCAAACCGCAGTGGCCGGCCGAGCGCGCGGGAAATGGCACCGTGGTAGAGCGCGACCAGGTGCCCAAGCCAGCCCGACGCACCTTCGGCGGCTTCGGCATCCGAAGGCCTGAGCCAGTGAGCGCAGACCAGCGGAATGAGGAATCTCGCATAGAGCAGCGAGATCGTGAGGGCGGCCACCATGGTGACCGCGAGCGCCTTGAAAAAGCCGCCGCTTACGCCTGAGATGAAGGCGAGCGGGATGAAGACCACTATCGTCGCCCCGGTGGAGCCGAACAGAGGCTTCGCCATCTGCGCTGCTGCTACAAGAATGCCCGGCCGGTCGCGTGCCGAACCTTCCTGCATCCGGCGCATGACGTGTTCGAGCATGACCACGGCATCGTCGACCACCAGGCCTACCGCAGCCGCCATGCCACCGAGGGTCATCATGTCGAAGTGCATGCCCATTGCGAAGAGAATCAGGCAGGTACCGGCCAGTACTGCGGGAAGGACCGCGGCGGTGATCAGCATCAGCCGCACCGAACGCAGGAACAGGAACAGGACGATTCCAGCGAGCACGGCTCCGAGGAGAATCGCATCGCGCACCGCGTTGGCGGCGCCCACGACGAGTTCGGACTGATCGTAGTAGGGCGTCACATCGATGCTGGGTGGCAATCCGAGGCGCTTCAGTCGTGCAGTGACATCGCGGGCGACCTGGACGGTATCGCCGCCCAACGCCTGTCGGACATTGACGAGCACCGCGCGCCGGCCGTTGCTGTTGACGAGGGTGAAATCGGGACGGACATCGGGTCGGACGGTGCCAATGTCGCCGACGGTCACGATACCCGCGCCCCCGGAGGCACCCGATTTGACGGGTGTCGCTGCGATGTCAGCGATCGTGGCAAGGCGGTTTTCGACGAGCAGCAAGTAGAGCCGATGACGATCTTGGATGCGTCCTGCGCCGCGGACAATGTTGGCCTGACCCAGCGCCTTTACCACATCGTCGGGAGACAGACCCAATACGGCCAGACGCGACGGATCCAGATTGACGGAGAACTCGCGTGGAGAACCGCCCAGCACATCGACTCCCGCGACGCCTGGCACCGAGGTCAGCGCCGGGCGGATCTTCAGCTCGGCGATCTGGCGCAGGGCCTGCTGGTCGAGCGAGGCGGAGGTGAGGGCAAAGCCGACCACCGGAAACACAGTCGGGTCCGACCGGCGCACCTCGAATGCCGTTCCCTGCGGGAGCGATGGCAGAACGGTGGCGAGTGCGCCCTGTGTGGCCAGCGTTGCCGAGGCCATGTCGCGTCCCCATTCGAAGTTCAGTGCGACTTCGGCCGATCCGCGGCTGGTCGTAGACCTCAGGCGGACAACACCCGGCACCGAGCGCAGAGCAATCTCCACAGGGCGCGTGATCTCGGCTTCCATCTGCGCCGCGTCGCGATCGCCGGCATCGATCGCGACCACGACGCGGGGGTAGTCGATGTGCGGAAAAAGGCTGACGGGTAGATGCAGTGCGCCCGCGATACCTCCGAGTGTCAGCAGCAGCGCCGCAAGCCACAGGCTCCTGGCATGGTTCGCTAGCCTCAAGTTCACCGCGTACGAACCTTCATGCCGTCTTCGACACCGGTGGCGCCTTCGATGATCACGGGATCGCCGCTGACGACACCCTCCAGGATTGCCGCGCGCGACGCGTCGCTCGCGCTTACTGTGACGTCCTTGCGCCGGGCAACGCCGTCCTTGACCACAAAGACGAACGGCTGTCCGCCATCGTCGAGCAGCGCGGCGTAGGGACCGGTGACGGTGGCACGGCTCGT
>CAYXEY010000312.1:5066-6557 GCA_964464105.1 uncultured Planctomycetaceae bacterium | reverse complement strand
CTTGGCGTTGATCGACTCCGGCGTTGGGTTCTTAATGGCACTTCGCAAATCGCGGCGTGCCTCGGAGGTTCGGCCCCTTGCGATCTGCACCCTGGCCAACCTGATTTGCCTGTTTACGCCGACGCTTTGGGATTTGCGCGCGACGTACTGGCCACATTAGACGCTTGTCTCGTCCATTTACCCAAGATCACACCAATGTCACAACTTGACGTGCATGCGCACGATTGTTCACGCGCGGTGATATCATTACCTGTCGACGATTCGAGGACGTGATTCGATGCTCCCCGCCATAGAAGGAACCATCGCCCGCCGCATCCTTCTGAATTTCCGGGCCGATCCGGCCGTCGTGCGCCGCGTCGTGCCAACGCCGCTGGAGCATGACCTCGTCGGCGAGCATGCCGTCGTGGGGGTTTGTCTCATTCGGCTGGAGCGGGTGCGTCCGCGCGGGCTGCCGGAGATCATCGGTCTGTCCTCCGAGAACATGGCCCATCGTTTCGCCATCGTCGCGAAACGCAACGGCATCGATACACCGGGCGTCTACATCTCACGCCGCGACACGGACAGTGCGTTCGTGCGCATCCTCGGCGGTCGCGTATTTCCCGGTTATCACCATGGGGCAAGCTTTGAAGTCGATGACGATGGCGACCGGCTGTCGATGAATATCCGCACTGAGGACGGCGCCGCCGACGTGCGCCTGACCGGGCGAGCGAGCGATGCATGGCCACAGAGTCAGCTCTTTCCGCGCCTGGCTGACGCCTCGCGATTCTTCGAGCGCGGGGCCTGCGGCTACTCCTGCGGCCGCGATGGACACTCGCTGGAGGGCCTCGAACTTCGCACCATGGAATGGAATGTCCGACCGTTTGCGGTTGACGAAGTTCATGCGGCCTACTTTGAAGACACCTTGCGCTTTCCGCCGGGATCGATCGCCTTCGATCACGCCCTGATCATGCGCGGCCTCCGGCATGAGTGGCACAGCCTGCGCGAGGTGCCGGAACTGGCGACGACGTAGGATCCACTCGCGCCGCCGATAAGCTGCCCGCCCGCGCGGCTGGAAAACTAATAACGCCCGTATATTCGACTGAAAGCGCGAAGAAACTGGTCAGCGCCGTCGCGCCACACCTCAGCGGCGCGACGAAACTGGTCAGCGCAGCCGCGCCACACGTCAGCGCGGCCACAAAAATGGTCAGCGCGGCAGCGCCGCTGACGTGTGGCGTGCCGTGAAGGACGCATTGGCGGGCTTAGCCGAACGAAGAATTAGACCGAGAACCGCGTCCCGGACCGAACCCCAAATCGGCTATACTCGTAATATTGACAGATGCGAGCGCCGGAACATTAAGCATGCCGACCCGGCACACGCACAAACGGCCATAGGAGCCAAACACTGACTCGTTAAGGAGATAGGAAATGACGCGTTCGGCACAGGCATGCTTGTATTTGGGCGTGATTCTATGGGTCTGTCCACAAGTTAGAGGGAATCCCGAGGGAACCCCA
>CAYXEY010000312.1:0-5056 GCA_964464105.1 uncultured Planctomycetaceae bacterium | reverse complement strand
GATATCAGGCCCCCGGGACTGATCCGGGAATCCTTTATCAAAGCTCTGGCGTTCCCATCGTCAATTCTCGAGGCGACGTCGCTTACCAAGCGTATCTCACCGGAGCGGGCGTCACACTAGATAACCGACAAGCGTTTTGGGTGGGGCAACCCAACAGTCTTAACATTATCGCACGCACGGGCAATCAAGCGCCGGGGTTTGGTCCGGGTTTCAACTACTCGCAGTTCTTGGGGGCATCCGGCGGAAATTATTATGCCCTTAACGAAGCAGGCGGAGTCGCTTTTCGAACTAACGTCTATAACGCGGCTCAAAACGCCGGCGCGCAAACCATGTATGCCGGATTACCGGGGCAGTTGACCCCAATCGCGACGAAGGGCCAGGCCGCGCCGGGGGTGCCGTTGCAATCCCCCTTCAATTTTATGAATGATCCGGCGCTCAATAGCCAGGGGCAGGTCGCTTTTTTTTCCACACTCTTGGCGAACATCAGCGGTGTCTACTTCGGAATCTGGCGAGGAACAAGTGGAGGGCTTTCGCCAGTGATGTTGCGACTGGATCAAGCGCCAGGATTCGCAGCAGGTGTTCGTTATGATGGGTTCACATCTGATCCCAGCCTAAACAACCTAGGTCACGTGGTCTTTCGATCGAGAGTAACCGGACCGGGAATCACCTCCGCCAATAACACTGGTGTCTGGCTAGCGACTGATCAGGATACGCAATTGGTTGCACGAACTGGTATTCAAGCGCCAGGGTTGGCAGCAGGTACGGTCTTCAATCAATTCAGCTTGGGGGGCTCAAGTTACCCATACCCGCTCAATGACGCAGGCAATATCTTGTTTGGAAGCAGCCTCGCGGGTGCAGGTGTGACGAGCCAAAACGATTCGAGCCTCTGGATTCGGCAGTCGTCAGGGGCACTGGATGTCATTGCTCGAGAGGGCGAACAGATTTCCAACTCCAACCTCGCGTGGGGCGACCTCTCGGAATCCTATCCGCTACTCAATCATTCTGGGCACTCCACCTTTTCCGCACGAGTAACCGGAGTGGGAGTCGATACCACAAACGACTCGGCTGCGTGGTTGGCGCTGGGGAATGGATTCATGAGTATCGCTCGGGAGGGCGAACAGGCACCGGGATTGCCCAATGGCGTCGTGTTCGGTGATTTCATTGGGACCGGTGCCACTTCGCTGAATAATCTCGATCAGATAGTGTTTGGTTCCAAATTGGCTGGAAGCGGCGTAACCGATTCGAACAACGAAGCGCTTTGGGTTCGAGATCCGATTAGCGGTGTCAGGCTAATCGCTCGTAAGGGCGATGTTGTCGAATTGTCGCCCGGAGATTTCCGTACGATATTTCTTCTAGGGGCGCACGGATCAATAAGCCATGAGGGTGGCCACCTTAGCGGCCTAAATGAAACTGGATTGCTTTCTTATGTCCTCGTCTTCACCGACGGTAGTTCCGCTTCCTACATGACGGCTGTTCCTGAGCCAAGCTCGGTTGCTTTCCTGCTTGCAGGTATTTCGATTCTCGCGTCGCGGCGAAGGCGGGCAATCGACAAGAGGGCAACGACGACCACCGACTAATAGGCGGTCCCACAACACTTTGTCCCTCTGTCCCTCTGTCCCTCTGTCCCATTGTCTCTTTGTCCCTTCACCTTCGTGCCTCCGTGCCCCCGTGCCTCCGTGCCTACTTCGCGTTCAAGCGATCCCCAAACACGCTCACCGCCACCGCGACGAAGACCAGGGCGAAGGCCACGAGGTCATTCCACTTCAACCGCTCGCGGAGGACCAGCGTGGAGAAGATGCCGAAGATGACCAGGGTGATCGCCTCCTGGATGACCTTGAGCTGCGGGGCCGTGAGCGGGCCGCCGAAGTTGGCGTGTCCGAGGCGGTTGGCCGGGACCTGCAGGGCGTACTCGGGCAGGGCGATGAGCCACGAGAGGATGATGGCCGTCCACAGCGGCCAGGCCCGGCGATTCAAATGGCCGTACCACGCCGTGGTCATGAAGACGTTTGACGCGATGAGCAGGCCGATGGCGGAGAGTGCGCGGTTCATGGGGGAGCCTTAAGCGATAAGCCATAAGCCTTAAGCCAAGCTACAGGTCGATGTCATTAGAGCAATTCGTCAAGCTGAGCCCGCGTCATGTCGCAATCGCGGAGGATTTGTGCTAGCAGGCCGGGGCCGATCGTTTCGCCCGCGTGCACCGGCACGGTCGTCACGCGGCCGTCGGCGTGACGCAGCCGGTGATGGCTGCCTTGCACTCGCACCACCACGAAGCCGGCCTTGCCGAGCGCGCGAATCAGTTCCTTGCCAGTCAGCCGTTTTCGACGCGGCATCAGGCCACCTGCACCTGCTGAACCGCGACGAACGTTCGCCGGGGCCCGCGAGGACTGTCAGCCAGGCAAAGCGTGATCGCTTCAGTCACGCGGCGCATCAGCACATCAAGCGACTTGGCCTGCGTGTGACACCCGCGCAGTTCAGGGACGGTGGCGACAAAGTAGCCTTCGTCGTCCTGCTCAACCAGCACCGTAAATGGGTCATTTCGTTTGGACATGCGTTTCATTATATCCAAGAGAAATGGTCCGTCTGCGGACGCACCCTACTCGTCTACCGGCCATTGGCCGGTTCCACAAGTTTCGTTATTCGCTATTCGGCTCTTCATCCTGCAAATCGGCCGTGCCGAAGCGCTCATCATCTTCCGCGTTCATGTCCGCGGCGTAGTTGCCGGTTTCGACTTCACGATCCCGCTGGCTCTTGATCTCGCGCCATTCCTTCTCGGTCAGCAGCACTTCGCGGGCCTGGCTGCCCTTATATTCGCCGACGATGCCGGCCGCGGCCATCTGATCGATCAGGCGGCTGGCGCGGGAGTAGCCGACTTCAAGCCTGCGCTGCAGCAGGCTGACGCTGCCACGCTTGGTCTGCACGATGATGTCCACCGCTTCGTCGAAGAGCGGATCACGCTCCCCGGTATCGCTGCCGCCATCGGGCCGCAGGCGGGTCAGCTCGTGGTGGAACTGCGGCTGGGCCTTCGCGGCCAGGTCCTTCACGACCGCGCGCAACTCGTCATCCTCGATGTACGTCCCTTGCGCCCGAACCAGCTTGGCAGAACCGGGCGGCAGGAAGAGCATGTCACCCTGGCCCATCAGCACCTCGGCCCCGTTCTGATCGAGCACGATGCGTGAATCCATGCGGCTGGCCACGCGGAAGGCGCAACGGCACGGCAGGTTGCTTTTGATCAGCCCCGTCACGACGTTGGCCTGCGGACGTTGGGTCGCGACGATCAGGTGAATGCCGACCGCGCGGCTCTTCTGGGCGAGGCGGGCGAGGTGCTGCTCGACCTCCTTGCCCGAGGTCATCATCAAGTCCGCCAATTCGTCGATCACGATCACGAGATAGGGAAGATGAGTCGGGATCTTCATCTTCTCTTCTTCCGTCGAGGGTTGGAAGCGTTCGTATATCTTGTCCTTGCCCAGGCGGTTGAATGAGCCGATGTCCTTGACGCCGGCCTCGGCGAGCAGCTCGTAGCGCTCATCCATCTTGGTCGTGGCCCACTGCAGGATCATCTCGGCGCGGGTCATGTCCGTGACGATCGGACACATCAAATGCGGGATGTCCTTGAAGATGTTCAGCTCGACCATCTTGGGGTCGATCAGGATCATCTTCACATGGTCCGGACGCTGGGTCATCAAAATAGACATGACCAGCGTATTGAGGCACACGCTCTTGCCGCTGCCGGTCGTGCCGGCGATGAGCATGTGCGGCATGGTGGCCGCGTCGCTGATAAGCGGCGCCCCGCTGGCGTCCTTGCCCAGGAACATGGGCAGGGCCATCTTGGTCGGCTTGGTGCCGCCGAGCATCATCAGCTCTTTGAGGCGGACCTTCTCTTTGTTCGTATTGGGGACTTCGATGCCGATGGTGTTCTTGCCCGGCAGCGTGGCGACCACGCGAACCGCCGGCGCTTTCATCGCCCGGGCGATGTCGTTCGCCAATGAGGCGATCTGCGACGATTTGATGCCCGGTGCGAGGGCGATTTCGAACAGCGTGATGACCGGTCCGGTGTCGATTTCGACCACGTTACCGTCGATGCGGAAATCCTGAAGCGTCTTCTCGAGGATGGCCGCCTTCTCGCGGACCACCGTCTCCTGGCTCTCGGAGTAGGAGGTCTCCGGGTCGCCGAGCAGCTCGATCGGCGGGAGCACGTAGTCGCCGAGTTCCTTCGGCCATGCATTGGGTGGCGGAGCCTTGCCCTCGGCGCGGCCCTTGCCGAGCATGCGCACGATCAATTCGCGCTCGGCGGGTTTGAGCGATTTTTCTTCTTCGATGATGTCGCCGGGGACCGTGTTCTCGTCGGGCTCGGCCGCATCGTCCGCGGACGCATTCTCTACTTCAGGTGCAGACGGCGTTACCACCGCACTCGTCGTGGCCGACTCCGTCGCAGGTGATTCGGACTTTGCCTCATCGTCGTCATCTTCGTCGGCATCGGGCTGGGTCCACTTGCGCCGGCGGCTCGGCTTGGTCTCCATGCCGCCGGAGACGTTGCCCGCGCCGATCATGACCGGCGTCAGATTGCGCGGCAGGCCGGCGGTCTTGAGGGCCATCAGTCCGGCGAGGCCGTGCGTGCGAAGGGTGGTGATGATGCCTTTCACCCCCGCGACGATGTCATCCGCCGCGAGGATCGCGCCGACCACGAGCGAGAAGAGCAGGATGAGCGAGGCCATCATGCGCGAGAAGTATTCGCGCAAAAACGTCGCGACCGCGATCCCCAGAATTCCGCCATGCCCCTCGACGAAGCCCGTGGTCGGATCGGTGTCGAACAACGCCACCATCGACGCGGACACAGTGACGAGCAGCCCGACGCCAAGCACGCGCAGCGGAAGATCGGTGATTCCCCGGGTCAGTTGTAACACCGCGCCGACGGATGCGAACAGCAGCAGCGTGTACGCGCCGGTGCCAAAGTGATACAGCAGTTGATACGAGACCCACGCCCCCGCGCGTCCGCAGCCGTTGGCCGCCGGCGAGTTGTGGGGCCAGACCGACTGGTTTGGCCAGTCGGTGATGTGGA
>CAYXEY010000311.1:0-6568 GCA_964464105.1 uncultured Planctomycetaceae bacterium | reverse complement strand
GGGCGAATTTACCCTTGACACCCCAATCGGTCAAAACTATCGTTCCGAACGTGGTTTAGGTGTTAATCGGACCGTGGTGAAGCGCAGCATTACCCGGTTTTCGACATCATACATCCGATAACGCGTCGTTTCGAGGTTCCTCGCAGTGCCGGAATCGACCGCTTACCGCAGTTGGCCGCCGCAGACGCTCTCCGCCCTGGTGGATGCATCGGCCATGATCAACGCGACGCTGGATTTTACGGCCGTCTTGCAGGCCATTGCCCATGCAGCCGCGGCGGTATTGCGCTGCGAGGCGTCGAGCGTGCTCATGCTCGACAAACGTCGCAACAAGCTCATCTTTAACGCTGCCGTCGGCGATCGCGGACAGGCCCTGATCGGCGAGGAGTTCGACGCCAACCTGGGTGTCGCCGGCAAGGTCATTCAGATGGCCAAGGGCGTCATCGTCGGCGATGTCCGCGAGAGCAAGGACTTCTTCCGCGGTATCGACGCGAAGAGCAGTTTTGAAACCAAGACGCTTCTGGCCGCGCCGCTGGTTTACAAGAACGACGTCATCGGCGTGGTCGAGGTTTTGAACAAACTCGGCGGCGCGCCCTTTGGCGATGACGACCTGGCGCTGTTGCAGATTTTCGCCAACCTGGCCGCCAACGCGGCTAACAACGCGAGCAAGCACGAGAACCTTGTTCGCGAGAATCGTGGGTTGCGCGAAACCCTCAAGGGCCAGGGCACCATCATCGGCAACTCGGCCGCCTTGCGCCAGGTGATGGACATGGTCAGCCGCGTCGCTTCGAGCAATGCGACCGTGCTTCTTTTGGGCGAGACCGGCACAGGCAAGGAAGTGACCGCCCGGCAGATCCACGTCAACAGTCCGCGATCGGACAAGCCATTCATCGCGATCAACTGCGCGGCCTTGCCCGAGACGCTGCTCGAAAGCGAACTCTTCGGCCATGAGAAGGGATCGTTCACCGGAGCGCACGCTCAAAAGATGGGCCGCTTCGAGATGGCCGATCAGGGCACCCTGTTTCTCGACGAAATCGGCGACATCTCGCTCAGCACGCAGGTGAAGCTGCTCCGCGTGTTGCAGGAGAAGGAATTCGTCCGCGTCGGCGGCACGAAGACAATCTCGACGGACGTCCGCATTGTCGCGGCGACCAATCGCGACTTGCGCAAGGCGATGGAGACCGGCGCGTTTCGCGAGGATCTGTTCTATCGGCTCAACGTGTTCCCAATCAACATTCCGCCGCTCCGCCAGCGGCGAGAAGATATCCCGTTGCTGGTGGATCACTTCATCGGCATTGCCGCGACGCAGCTGGGTTGCGCCCGACCGCGCGTGAGCGACGAGGCGACGGCCTTGCTGGCGTCTTACAACTGGCCCGGCAATATTCGCGAATTGCAGAATGTTGTCGAGCGATCGGTACTGCTGTCCGACGGCGTGACGCTGGAGCGCAGTCATTTGCCGCGCGAGATCATCGGCGAGCAGCCGCTGGCGCAGGCTGACAAGAGCGAATCGTCGCTGTGGGGCTATGAGAAGGCCATGATCGTGAAGGCCCTCAGCGAGAACGGATGGAACGTATCAAAGGCGGCCCGCGTGCTGGGCATCAGCCGCGACAATCTGCGCTATCGCGTGAAGAAATATCAGATCGAACGCACGCCGGCGTGATGCAGGGCGCGATTGCGCCGCCTCCTATTCGACGAACTTCTGCACCGTGAAGACATGCACCTGCGTTTCGCTTGAGCGCCAGGCGTCGGGTGGGAGACCGGCCTTGTGGGCGCAGCATTCGGAGAGAAACTCCTCCACTGACCATTCCTGCTCCGTTGCTACGTCCGGCAAAAAGCAGCCGGTGCGATGTCCCCGTCGGACATAGATTCCGTGAACGCCGATCGTGAGCGAGAGGGGATCGGCGATCGGAGTCATCGGCGACACGAGCGACAACTCAATGCGGATGTCGGACAATTCTCGAAAGCTGACCGGCATGGCGTGAAAGCGCGGGTCGCCGAGCGACGCGACCGCCATGCGTTCGAGGGTTGCAATCAGCGGATCCGTGGCGTCGAAGGTGCCGATGCATCCACGCAGATGCGGGCCATTGCGGAGCGTGACGAATGCCCCTGCGTTTGGAAGCGATGCCGACCAGGCGGGGCGTTCGCGAGATCGGTCGGAAGATGCGCCGGTGAGATGCGCTTCGATGATGGTGCGAACAAATCGCAGCAATCTCGAACCGGTTTCGTCATCCAATGAGAGCATGGCAGCGGCCCGAGTGTCGATTTCGCGAGCGATGGCAGCGGCGCGAGTATCGATCACATGGACGATCGACGCGATTCGCCGGCCGCGATCAATGTTCAGGGCTTTCGCCCAACTGCGCCAGGGCCTCGGTCACGCCCGGTGTCTTGTGGTCCAATTCATACGCCCGTCGCAAACTCTCGCGGGCGTCGGCCTTGTTTCCGCAGCGCAGATAGAATAGTCCCAGTTCGGCATGGGCCGCCGCGTTGTCGGGTTCGACCGCCACCGCCTGGCGGAATGCGAGTTGGGCCTGATCCATGTCGCTTTCCTGGGCGTACTCGCGGCCTTTGAGGATGAGCTTGGTCGATTGCAGTCCGGAATTCCTGGCGGCCCAATCGGCGGTCTGCAGTGCGGCCTCGTGTTTTCCCTTGAGTTTGAGGGCGTCGGCCTTGCCCTGCACGGCGCGGCTGTAGCCGGGGAACGCGTCCACCGCGGCGTCATATTGACTGATGGCGAAATCGCACCAGCGCAGGGCCCCGTGGACATTGCCATCCTTGAAGCGTTCCTGGCTCATGGCCAGGTAGCAATCGGCAATGTACACCGAGGCCTCGGGCCGCTCGCGGTCCTTCTCGGCGGCCCTCTTGAAAATGGCCACGGCGTCGGTGTAGCGACCTGCCCGGTATTCGTTGAGGCCCTGGGCATTGAGATCGTTGACGGAAGTCGACGGCCCCATGCAGCCGGCAGCAAGAGGCGCGGCGCAGCAGGCCAGCGCAATGAGAAGGGGACGCGTGCGAATGTGTCGTGATTGAGTCATGTGCCCTCCATGGCCACCGCCTTCTGAAGCGTGCTGCTTCGGCGATGATTCAAAATGGTAACGCCTGGCCATCCCATCGCAAGCGCCGAATCGGTAGAATTCGCGTGGAAATGAGCGAAATCGCAGGCCTGATCTCCGCGGCGACCCCTGTTGCATTCGTGGTGCTGATCCACGATGAACTGGGCGGCGGCCGTCATTTCGACGTCATGATCGAGCAGGGCGAGTCACTTGCCACGTGGCGATGCCCGATCGCGCCGGAAAGAGCAAGTGCACAAACGCTCACACTGGAGCGACTGCCCAATCATCGGCGGCACTATCTCACCTACGAAGGTCCCATCTCGGGGAACCGGGGAAGCGTCGCCCGGCACGACGCGGGGACGTGCATGGTCACGCAGCATGATAAACGTGAGTGGGAAATCGATTGGAAAGGACGGCGCTTAAGCGGTCGATCGCTGCTTCGCGCGACCGGCGACGCCGCTCAATCCTGGTCGCTCGAGTTCCTGGAGAAATGAGGCCCGAGCGGCTGAATCTCAAACTTCAGCACGCCGGGGCTGACGGTCACGTTCTTCACGACATAGTCGTAGCCGCCGTTCTTCCACCACGCCTTTGCGCCGACACGCACGCCGTTGATCAAATCGCCGCTGATCGGCGGACTGCCCGGCCAGGTTCGCTCAGCCTTGCGATCAACGGGTTGCCCCAGCGGCAGGCCCAGAAGCGACGCGGGCAGAGGGAGCATTCCGCTCCGCACCTTGCCGGCGGTCAGCACAATGGCGCCGTCGGTGAAGGCCACGTTGATATCGATGGACGCAATCGTCGTCCACGACTCGTGTCGAAATCGCCCGGCCACGGTAATGCGGCCGGTGTCGAAGCGCACGAACGGATCGGACCACTGCGGCGGGATGAACTCCTCGGCCAGCGGATAGATCTCGCGGCGCATGGTCAGCCAGCGGTTCAGATCGTCCTGATGCAATTGATAGACGAATGTCTCCCCGCGACGAATGAACTCGACCATGGCCTGCTCGGCGCTGAGCAGGTTGTTACGCACCTGCTGGCGATTGGCCTCGGGAATGATCGGCACGCGATACCAGTCCGGCGTGCGCAGGGCGAGCCATCCGGCGATGGCCGTGCCGATGATCACGACCAGAAGCAAGAACGCCGCGCGAATCGCCCATCGGCGCGCGGTACGTCGCGGGATGGTCGGCGTGGCGAGGGCGGGCATGGCGGCTTTGACGTGCATGGTGAACTTCGTGCGACGCGGCCGTTATCAACTCTGGCGGAAATCCGCCAGTTTGACCCACTTTGGGTCGGGCTCATAGTATCGACATACGATTGAATTCAACAATGCGGTTCAAAACGCGGAATTCACATGCGATTGTGCCACCGCCAGACGCCTGAGCACGGACGGGAAACATGAATCGAATCATCGGGGCAGTCGCGGCACTCGCCTGGATCGGCCTGATGGCCGCCATGCTGAATCGCGATTACCCCTTCTGGCGGGAACAGAATCCGCCTTCCGCGGTCATACCCCCCGGCAACCGGCAAACCGCCATTTTCGATGCCGCCAAAAACCGCGTGGGCACGGCCTGGTTGACGGTCGGACAGCACTCGGCGGTGGTTTCGTTCACCGTGTTTGAAGTGGCCCGGGTCATTCCGGGGATTCCGGCGGGAGGGCCGATCGCGGTCAAAACGACGCTGGGTTACGACCCCGATGGCTCACTCCAACGGCTGGTCTTCTGGCTGCATGGCGTGGGCGTGCCGATTTTGGTCAGCGCCACCCGCGTGGGTGATGATTTCGGCGTCGAGCTGAACGTCGGTGAATTGCACAAATCCATGAGCCTGCCCGCCGAGGCGTCGGAGTGCCTCGGCGAGTCGCTGCGGCCCTTCACCTATCTCAAAGGCCTCAAGGTCGGACAGAGTTGGCGGATTCGCATCGTCGATCCGATCTCGCTGCTGCGCGATCAATCCGTCGATTTCACGGCCCAGATGGCCACGGTGACGGCCCGCGAGACCGTGCAACACAACGGGGTCGACGTGCCCTGCTTCCGCATTGAGACAAACGGCGCGATCGCCTGGGCCGACGACGAAGGCAACGTCGTGCGGCAGGAAGTGGTGATCCCGTTCATCGGCAAGTGGACCCTGGTGGACGAGAAGTACGACCAGACTGCGCGCGATCGGGCCATGGTGCGCGTCGGCCTCTCTCGCGAGGCGCTGACCGACGTTATGCCATAGCGAAGTCGGAACGCGGAAGTCGGAACTCGGAACACCGAAAACAGCTCGTGCGTGATTCCCATCTCGCACGCTCCGCCGTGGGAATCCCTTCCCACGCATGTAGATCGCGCCCAACGACGCACGCAGGATAGGATTCCTGCCCATGAGGGTACGAGAAGGGATTCTCGTACCAGCGGAACTGGTTTTCGTTCCGCGTTCCGACTTCCGAGTTCCCACATCCCACATCCCACATCCGACATCCCCGTTCGACAAGCCGCTATATAATGGCGGCCGAATAGAGGTTCACGGATGATCACCTTTTCGCTGCAATCGGGCTCGAACGGCAACTGCATCTACGTGGAAGCGGGGGAGGTGCGCCTGCTGTTCGACGCCGGCATCTCGGGCAGCACCGCTGAAAAACGCATGTACGAGCGGAAGCGGAACATCCGCGACTGCGACGCCGTGCTCATTTCACACGACCACGTCGATCACACCGCCTGCGCCGGCATCTTCGCCCGCAAGTTCGGACTGCCCCTCTACATGACCCCGCGCGTCCGGCAGGCCATCCGACCGACGCTCGCCAAGGTCCACGACATCCGGCATTTTCTGCCGGGTGAGCGAATCACCTTCGGCGACGTGACCGTGCACACCCTGCTCACCCCGCACGACGGCATCGACACGGTGGCCTTCATCGTCGAGCACGACGGCAAGCGGCTCGGGGTCATGACCGACCTGGGCAGCCCGTTCAAGCAACTGGCCGACGCGATGGAGACGCTGGATGCCGCCTACCTGGAGAGCAACTTCGATCCGCACATGCTGCGGAACGGGCCGTACACCGAATCGACCCAGCGGCGGATCGCCGGACGGGGCGGACACCTCTCCAACGAGGATGCCGCGAACCTCGTGTTCGCCTGCCGCAGCCCGCGGCTGAAATGGGTGGCCACGGCGCACATCAGCGAATGCAACAACCGCCCGGAGCTGGCGGTGGATGCGCATCGCAACCGCATCGGGGCATATTTCGATGTCCACATCGCCGGGCGGCATGAGGTGGGGCCGGTTCTCGAAGTGTGAACGCGGATGTGGGATGTGGGAACGCGGATGTCGGAAGTCGGAACGCGGGTGCCATGAGGTGCCATGCCGACGGCCGTTGCGTCCGCATGCGTTTTTCACGGTGCGACTACAGGCTCGCCGCACTCCGAGCATTTGCCGCTGACGTTGCCAGTGAGGTTGTAGCCGCAGGTCTTGCAATGGCCGGGCTGAGGTCGAGGGGATTAAAGGGGACATTCTTGCTCTGTAGAAAACCCAGTATTCGCATAACACAATCATCAGAT
>CAYXEY010000310.1:6195-6625 GCA_964464105.1 uncultured Planctomycetaceae bacterium | reverse complement strand
CCTGCGGCAAGTCGCCATGGTTTCGGCGGGGGAAGGCAAGGGCGGCGCCGGAGTGCACGTTCCGAAGGTTGTGGAGGATATGCAGCAGAAGCCGCGCCTGGTCAAGGATCCGAGTCACATCGACGCGGACAAGGACGGCTATGTGCATTATCCCAATATCGATATGGCCACGGAGATGATCAACATGATGGTGGCGTCGCGAGCTTACGAGGCCAACATCACCTCGATCGAGGCAACCAAGTCAATACTTACGAATACCCTGCGGATACTTGCATAGCGACTGATTACTGACTGGCGAACACTTAGAAAGTACCATGGCAGACCTCGGCATCAATGGAATTGGAATTGACGCGGCTAAGTTTATCGCCGCGCCCGGACAGGCTTCGACTGTTGCCGCTCCAGAGGGCAAGGACTTCAAGACCTTCCTGAT
>CAYXEY010000310.1:2795-6185 GCA_964464105.1 uncultured Planctomycetaceae bacterium | reverse complement strand
GACAGCCTCGACAAGGTCAATCAATTACAGGTCGAGGCGAACCAGGGCGTCGAGCGGTTGATGACCGGTGAGACCGACAACGTGGCGGAAGTTCTGTCTGTTAGTCGCAAGGCCGGAGTTGCGTTCGACTTATTGATGGAAATACGAAATAAGCTGATGGATGCGTACACGGAAATGAAGCAGATGCGAGTGTAACTGGTGTGCCATTGCGTCTAGCAGTGTCATCATTGGTAGACATTCGCATCATGATCACCACTGCTAGAAGCAGTGGCACACGACTATTCGTCGTCCTCCATAACGGGCGGACGCTACCGGCCGCAGGATGCGGCTGTGATTGAGACAGGAAATGGAGTTCCTGAGTTCGCAATTCAGGCAGATTCGCGGCCGCATGGCCGGTTCGAGTCCGTCGCAATGGATCGCGATCGTGATGTTCACGATCGTGCTGGCCGCGTCGTTCATCTGGATGATGAACTGGGCGGGCCAGGGCGAATGGACTCCGCTGCTTGATCAACCCCTCACCGCCGAAGAGATGCAGCGCGTCCGGGCCGAGTTGGCCACGGCCGGCGTCAGCACTCGCATCGAAGGCGATCGTCTGCTCATCAAGGGCGGCGACGACACCCGTCAGCAGTGGCACGCATTTCTGGCGGAGCGCGGTTCGCTGCCACACGACACCAGCCTCTCGTACAAAGAAATCGTCAACAAGACCAACCCCTTTCAGGGTGATCGCCAGCAGCAATGGATGGAAAGCCGCGGGCTGGAGACCGAGCTGTCGAGGGTTATTGGCCATTTCCGCGGTGTTAAGGAAGCCCGCGTGCTGGTCACCGTGCCGAAGGCCCGGGGACTGAGCCGTGCGGGGGCTTCAAGCGCATCGGTCAGCGTGGTGATGAAGAGTGGTGAGGCGCTCGACAAGGGGCGGGTCAACGCGATTGCGAACTTCATCGCGGGTGCTGTGCCTGGCCTGGCGGTGCGCGATGTGAAAATCACCGACGGCGCGCAGTTCTTCCGTCCGACCGAAGTGGCGGGTTCGATCCCCTCGGACATGCTCGACCTTCAGCGGCAGAACGAGGACCACGCGGCGCGAAAGATCTATGACCAGTTGCGACACATTCGCGGTGTGGTCGTCAACGTGCATGCCGAGCTGCGCACTGCCGAAGAGCAGAAGACCAACAAGGAACTGGGCCCGGCCTCGCCATCAAAGGAGACCAGCAAAACCGAGGAGATCGTCGACGGCGGCATGGGCGCCGCGCCCGGCGTGCGTCCGAACGAGGGACGCGTTCTGGCGGATGGCGGCGGCGGCACGTCGAGCACCAAGGAAGACACGACGGTCGAGTACGGCACGGATCGCAATGAGAAGGCGACGATTGTGAAAGAGCTGCCCGGCACGGTGCAGCGGCTCGCGGCGTCGATCAGCGTACCCTACACATACCTCGAAGCCGTATATCGCAAGCAGCAGGGGCTGGCCGCGGATGCCGCGGTGAAGACGGCGGAAATCGACCCGGTCGCGACGGCCCAGATCGTGCGCATTCGCGGGCTGGTCAAGCCGTTGATCAGCGCCAAGGACGATGAGCAGGTCGCGGTCGACTGGTACTTTGATACCGAAGGGGCAATCGGCGGGGCAGGCGCGGGGGCTGCGGCGACACAGAGCGCCGAAGCCGGCGCAATCCCGATGCTGCGAGAATATGGCCCGAAGGTCGGCATGGGCATGCTCGCCCTGCTGAGTCTTTTCATCGTGGCCCGGATCGCCAAGAAGGCTCCGACCATCATGGGCCTGCCGCAGATAGAGGCGGAGAAGCCGGGCAAGGCAGGTCGGCGCGGTCGCGGACGGCGCGGCGGCGGCGATGACGAGGACGAGAAGGAACTCGAATCATTCGCCGTACCCTTGGCGGTCGGCGAGGCCCACGAGATGACCGGCGTGCTGGAAGGCCGCGAGGTCGACGAAGCCGTGATTCGCACGCAACAGATCGTGAAGCAGATCGCGGAACTGGTGAAGGATGATCCCCGTGCGGCCGCGGGATTGGTCGAGCGCTGGGCGCGGAAGGACTAGGAGTCGGCGATGGCTAAGAAAAAGCCCGCCGAGACGGGCACACAGGAAGGATTGAGCTCGATCCGCAAGGCCGCGATCCTGATGGTGAGCATTCCGCGCGAATCCGCGTCGCTGGTCATGAGCAAGCTCACCGCGAACGCGATCGAAGACGTCACGCGCGAGATCGCCATCCTGGGCGCCGTCACCGACGACCAGCGTGAGGCGGTCATCAGCGAGTTTCATTCGCTTGCCCTCGCCAAGGCGTACTCCGATCAGGGCGGCATCGATTACGCCCGCGATCTGCTGCTCAAATCGCTGCCCAAGGATGAATCCGACCGGATCATCGCGCAGATCGAGCACCAGGTTTACTCGAAGCCGTTCAGCTTCCTGGCGAAGACGGAGAGCGAGAGCCTGCTGACGTTTATTCAGGATGAGCATCCACAGACGATTGCGCTGATCCTGGCGCACCTCACACCGCAAAAGTCATCGGAAGTGCTTGCGGGTCTCCCGCTCGAGAAGCAAATCGAAGTCGTCAATCGCATCTCGCGCATGGAGCAGACCAGTCCCGACGTCATCAAAGAAGTCGAGAAGGGCCTGGAGCATCGTCTGAGCGGCTTGATGACCGAGCACCTGCAACGCGTCGGGGGCGTGCAGGCCGTGGCCGAAGTGCTGAACCTGGTCGATCGCCAGACGGAGAAGGCGATCATGGAGGCGATCGAGTCGGATGATCCGGAACTGGTGGAGGAAATCCGCCGGTTGATGTTCGTTTTCGAGGACATCCTGCTGGTCAACGATCGCGGCATTCAGTCAGTCCTGAAGGAAATCGACAACACCGATCTGATCCTGGCCCTGCGCACGGCGACCGAGGAGTTGAAGAAGAAGATCTTCTCGAACTTGTCGGAGCGCGCGGTGCAGATGATCTCGGAAGAAATGGAATACATGGGGCCGGTCCGCGTGCGCGACGTGGAGGCGGCGCAGCAGAAGATCGTCGACGTCGTGCGGCGGCTGGAGGACCGCGGCGAGATCGTCATCGCCGGACGAGGCGGCGAAGGCGAGCTGGTGGTCTAGTTCGGGATTGCAGGCATGGGCAGGGTGGTCATCAAGGCGGGTGAGTTGGACGCGATTCCGCAGGGCGGTCTGCGGCTGGAGCTGCGCGACGTCACCCAAAAGGTGGAGAAGACGCTGCATGAAGCGCGGCGCGAGGCGGAGGTCATTCTTCAATCGGCCCGCAACAAGGCCCACGCCGAGCGCACCATGCTGAACGACAAGGCCCGGCGGGAGGGCCACGACGCCGGCGTCGCGCTGGGACGCAAGCAGGGCTACGAACAGGCATTGGCGGAGGCGCGCGAAAAGTTCACCGCGGACCA
>CAYXEY010000310.1:0-2785 GCA_964464105.1 uncultured Planctomycetaceae bacterium | reverse complement strand
AAGCTGGCCGCGGCGCTGACCAACATGGCCGCGGAGTTCACGCGGCGGCGGGAGGAATTCTATGTCGCGGCGAAGCAGGACGCGGTGCTGCTGGGCATCGAGATTGCGCGGCGTCTGGTCGGGCGAATTGCCGAAATCGGGAACCCGGGTGAGAGCGCGCAGGAGGCTGCCCGCGCGGCGCTGGAACTGGTCGGAAAAGCGACGGAAATCGTGATTCATGTCAATCCCGACGACCGCGCCGCGCTGGCCCGGCTGGTCGATGCCGCGGCGATCGGCGCCCCCGCGCTGGACGCGGCGCTGAATGGCTCACGGCACATCCAACTGGTCGAGGATGCATCCATTGAATGCGGCGGCGTCGTCGTAAAGACCGCCGACTGCGAAATGGACGCCACGGTCGGCGGCAGGCTGGATCGGATCGCGGATGAACTGATGACCCAATGGCGGCAGCGACGGTCTGAACTGGGCCTGAATGCGTAAGGTCATGTTTCATCGCGAGTCGAAGGAGACTCGCTGCAAGAGAATCAACGTGTCGGTGCTGGCTGATCAAATCGCAATCGCGCGCACAACGCAGGCCATCGGCATGCGCGGGCGCGTGGCCAACGTGACCGGCATGACCGTGCAGGCGCTGGGGCTTCCGGCGTCCATCGGCTCGGTGTGCCTGATCGGCAGTGAGACGCGCGGCATTCCCGCGGAGGTTGTCGGTTTTCGCGGCGAGCACACCACGCTGATGGCCCTGCGCGACGGCGACGGCCTGGCCAAGGGCCAGCCGGTGCGCTACGTCACCAGCAGCCGGCGGATGTCGATGGGGCCGGGATTGCTGGGCCGCGTGGTCGATGGCATGGGCGTGCCTTGTGATGGCGGGCCGCCGATCATGCCGGATGTCTATTACGATCTCGACTGCCCTCCGCCCAAGCCGCTCGATCGCACGCTCATACGCGAGCCGCTCTCGGTCGGCGTGCGCTCGATCAACGCATTGCTCACGCCCGGTCGCGGCGGACGGCTCGGCATTTTCGCGGGCACCGGTGTCGGCAAGAGCGTGCTGATGGGCATGATGTCGCGATACACCTCGGCCGATGTGTCGGTCGTGTGCCTGGTCGGCGAGCGCGGCCGCGAAGTCGGCGATTTCATCTCCAAGGAGCTCGGCCCCGATGGGCTTAAGAAGAGCGTCGTGGTGTGCAGCACGTCGGATCAATCGCCGCTCCTGCGCGTGCGGGCATGCTTCGTGGCCACGGCCATTGCGGAGTATTTTCGCGATCGGGGTAATGACGTCTTGCTGCTGATGGACTCGGCCACGCGCATGGCCATGGCGCAGCGTCAAATCGGCCTGGCCGCCGGCGAGCCGCCCGCGACGAAGGGTTATCCGCCCAGTGTGTTCGCGTTGCTGCCCAAGCTGATGGAACGCAGTGGACGCACGGCGAAAGGCTCGATCACCGGGTTGTACACCGTACTCGTCGAGGGCGACGACCAGCAGGATCCGATCGGAGACGCGGTTCGCGGCATTCTCGATGGGCACATCTGGCTTTCGCGGCGCATCGCGGGTCGCGGTCAGTATCCGGCGGTGAGCATTCTGGACAGCATCAGCCGACTCATGCCCGACGTGACCGACGGATCGCATGGCGACGCGGCGCGGCTGGTTCGGCGACTCATGTCGATTTGGACGGAGATCGAGGACCTGGTGAGCATCGGGGCCTATGCCACGGGTACGAACGCGGAATATGACCTGGTGATTCGCACGCGTCCGTTGATCGAGGCGTTTCTCAAGCAGAAGACGGATGAGCGGTTTGACTTCGACGCGGCGCGCACGGCGTTGATGACGCTGGTAGGAGAGATCGAGCGGGAGAAGACAAAACTGGCGGGGGCGCGGAAGTAGCCAACAGCCCTTCAGGCTGCATTTTGGACGGCGATGATCAACCGGGGGTGTCGCTACGCTCCACGCCCCGGCTACTGTCGAAAAGGCCTTGGGCCTGTGTGGCGGACAACTGTTAACTGATAACTGACAACTGCTCATGCGATTTCGCCTGGAAACATTACTGAAAGTCCGCAAGGCCCGCGAGGACGAGTGCAAGCGCGTGGTTGCGGCACGACTGGGGCACATTGAAAAACTGTCCGCGCAGAAATCGTCCATCGAAGCGCAGATTTCGTCGCAGTCGATGGGCATGCGCGCGGCGCTCACGGGCGAGACGGCCGACGTGGATTTTTTGCGCTGGGGCCGGCACTGGATAACGCGGTTGCGGATGCAATCCGCGAGGGTCGATGCCGAAACCGCCGCGCACCGCGCAGTGCTCGCGCATGAGCGTGAAAAACTGGCCGCGGCACGCAAGGAAACAAAAATATTAGAGCGTCTAAAAGAACGACAGTTCGACGCCGCCGCCGCCGAAGAAGCTGCACGGCAGCGGCGCGAATCGGACGATATGAACACTGTTCGATTCGTGTTTGAATCGCTGAGCCAAACGGATTGATGCATGGGCGGCCGGATTTTTTTTGTGGCTTCGATTACCGCGCTGGCGAATCTGGCGGCGCTGGCCTGCGTCGCCGGCATCTGCTGGAGCCGCGGCTACTTCGAGCCCGAGCGTGTGCAGGCTGCGGCCGCGGCGTTTCGCGGAGAACTGAGTCTCTCGCAACCGGTCGAGCGTGTCGTGACCAGCGCACCGGCTGAAGTCGTGCCCTCGGCCGAACAGATCGCGCGGAACGAAGCGGCAGACGCCATCAAGCAGGCCGAGCTGGAGCGGCGCGAGCGCGAGACCGAGCATGCTTGGAAGCAACTGGAAATGCGTCAGCTCGCCAT
>CAYXEY010000309.1:0-6645 GCA_964464105.1 uncultured Planctomycetaceae bacterium | reverse complement strand
CGATCCGCTGGGACACGTAACCACGCGGACCTATGACGGACTGAACAACCTGACCAGCATCACACCACCGCTGAATGACGAGGGCGATCCGAATCCGGCCAAGACGGTCACCGTCGAGTACGAGGACGCCTACAACCCGACCCTGCCAACCAAAATCATCGAGCCATCGGCTGATGGCGTCGAGGATCCGGCGGAGACGGTCATCTCTTATCATCACTCGGATGGGCCGCTCATGTCCGACCCGGCGGAGAATGGCAAGGTCGAGCGTGTGACTGATCCGAACGGCGTGCAGACCGTGTTTGAGTATGACGATTGGGGACAGCCGGCCCATGAAATTGAGAATCCTCTGGCGGACGCGAACTCGCCTTCGATTGACACGGGGGTTGAATACAACGTCTCCGGCTTTGCCGTGTCGTTTAATGTGCCGAGCAATCGCGGGGGCGTCAATTGTTCCTTTACCATCCATAACGCAGGAGGCTTCGGAATTTCGGCGAGTTGTGGCTGCGTGGAGTATTACGTTCCAGGTGTGCCGTTCGCCGATCTGGGTAGCTGGACCACTGAGGCGATCTATGACAACATGGGTCGTCCGCTTACATCATCCCGTATGGTCGAGGACATGCAGCACCACCTGACCGGCGGCGGTCATGAACAAAGCGAGCGAGTCTATTCAGCGACCTACGACGCGGTAGGACGGCCAACCGCAGCGTCCGTCGCAACAGACGAACCCGGCTTCAACTTGACGACGCCGGCCCTAACCGTGACCCGCACCCACGGTGTGACTTACAATGATTCGACCGGCACGACGACGTACTCCGGGCCGGACGGCGAGGCCATTGTGACGACCACGGACGACTGCTCGCGAACCTATCAAGTCTCGCGCACCCTGCCGAGCGGTCGTATACTTTCGACGACGTATGTCTATGACGATGCAGGGCAGGTTGACACTGTAACCAACGGCAATAGCACCACGACAAAATACACCTACGACGATGCCGGGCGCGTTGAAACCGTCACCCACCGCCGCGGAACCAGCGGGCCGATTTTTCTCAGCCAAGAGTACGACTGGACGCCCGACGGCCTGCTGTACATGGTTTCCGAGGTCGATGGCGTGTCTCCGACAAGTGGTGTGGCGGATGCCGTCACTTATTATGACTACGACAATCGGAACCGGCTCATCTCAGAAGAGCGCGTTGACTACGCCGGTACCGGTGTCGACCCCGTCGAATATCACCTCGAATACACCTATGACCTGGGCGGCAACCGGCTGACCAAGACGGACATCCTCAACGAAATCGCCACGTTTTATCGCTACGATGTCAGCGAAGAGAACGAGGGCAGCGTCGACGAAAATCAGCACAACAACCGCCTCATGTACTACAACATCCATACCACCGGATCATTCCCCGCCACAATGGAAGAGGGCTGGTACCATTACGGTGCGGCCGGGCACGTCAACCGCTTCATCAAGTGGAAGGCCTCCGACGGCATGCGCGATAGTTACAAGCGCGTGCATGCCTACGCCTTCCACTACAACAAGGCTGGCCAATTGTGGATTGCGGTGAGCATGCGCGGCGAATTGGGCATCGGCGAGGATCCGGACACTGAAGAGGACAACTACGCCGAGCTTGCCGAGCACTACGACCTGCCTGATGGGAGTGTATTGCAGAACGTGGTCGGCGTGGCCGCGATGGAATATCGCTATGATGGCAGCGGCCGGCAACGATACCTGGTGCGCCCCCGCACACCGGATGCGAACTTGCAACCGATTGGTGGAGCGACCGCCGGCACCTGGCAAGATTACGTCGGCGACGAGCGCTACAACGATTATGAAGTGACTTTTGTACCGGAGTCATCACCCGACCCCGCTAGCCTGGAAGTAGTAGATCGACGCTCGTACCTCGCGGGCGTGGGTTACGACGACGTGCTCGACGCGGCGAATCCCACCAGCCAGCCGGTCTATGAGCAGGGTGATCAGATCGGCACGACGCGGCGGCTGGTCGCGTCGGACAACGAAGGCAGCCCGGCGGTTGCACCGCTGCTGGCCCGCTCGACCTACACAGCCTTCGGCGAGGAAATGGACCATACCGAAATCAACGGCGTGGCCGCTCCGGCCTCCTTCCGCCACGGCTACGCCGGCGCGTGGGGCTACCAGGCCGGCGACCCGGACACGGTCACGGTCGACGCCACAGGTTTCTCCTATTGGCCCGACGTCAACGGCGACATCATCGCCCCGGCCGACCCCATGACCGAACTCGGCTGGCTCCACGTCGGCGAACGCTATTACGACCCTGCCTGCGGGAGGTTTGTGATGCGCGATCCAATCGGAATAAGGGGTGGAGTAAATGTCTACCAATACTCCTTAGCTCTGCCAACCCACCTCGTCGATCCAGATGGAACTCAAACTATTAGCGGAACAGACTTTGGTAAGAAAAGCGTTGTAGGCTTGGCTGCCTTAGGTCTCTCATCCGCCTTAGCCTATGGATTATGTGCAGGGCTCACGATTTCAACAAGTGGACTCGCTGGAATAGTAATAATTGGTGGTGCTGGATTTGTTGGTGGTAACGCAGGTTATGAATATGGAGTACCAGTTTTCGATTCAACCGCAGCTGAGGTGGGCAGCGCATACCAAGAATTAAGAGAGAATTGGGGAAACCGTGACCGGGCCTTTCTTGAAACACTTGACCCTCGTTATCGTGACCCCAGACCATGTGCAAGATGCGGACGCTCCTATGGTAATTGTCCTGGCCATTTTGTGGCACGATAGTTAACCCGTTCCCGCATCAACTGGGCTTCTAGTATTCCGGCTATTGAGTATGTTAAGATCGAATCAACTATCCGGCATTTCTGACAAAGCCACAGAAGCGAGTATTCGTCAAAAGGTAGCGCGCGATCGCCGACTTTACAAACAGTGTGCTTTCTTAGTTCTAACTGGCATGATACTTATGGCTGGTTTCCTGCTACTCGCCAATTTACTAGCGATACCATACAAATGGCACTTTGTTGCAATCGCGGCGGCATCATTCGGGTCAGTGCTATTGACCGCACTCTTTAACCGAAAAATCGAACACAACGTACTACGCGAATCGCTCATGGAAGATGGAAGATGTTTGAATTGCGGGTATGCCTTGGCGCCAACCCGCGCTCGCGTTTGTCCTGAATGTGGAACAGAAATAAATGAGCGAAACCCGCCGAATGCCGGGGAGAAACGCGGTACAGAAACTATGAAATGAGTCATCCAGTACGGATAGGATGCGATTGGCAAATAGGGGACATTCTGGGCAAATAGGGGGACATTCTTGCTCTGTAGAAAACCCGTTGTTGGCACAACACAATCATCAGATTGTGGGTGATGACTTTCAGCATCAGCGCGCGGTTCTGGCGGTGAAAGGAGTGAGCGTTGAGGGTTTCGCTCAGCCGGCGCTTGATCATGCTAATCACCGTCTCGACTTGGAAATGTCAAAGGTGTCAGGATGAAAAACCCGGGCCGAACATTATTTGGCGTCACCTTTTGTTCCACGAGCACCAGGAATTGAAGGACTACGGCAGATCCGCAATCGGCTTGTCCGGCCAGCAGTCCATGCGCCAGTTGTCGCCGCGCATGTACCAGTACCCCGGATGCGCCGCGGATTGTGCAGTCTGACCAGCCAGGTGAATCGGGCCCGCGTGGGTGTCGACGAACAGCACGTTGAAGATGTTCATCTTGCGATGCCAGCCCATGGTTGCGTAATTCGGGGCATTCCACTTGGCCACCTCGGCCACGGTCTCTTCCAGCAGGATGGTCTGCGAGGTGTCCGGCACGCGCGTCTTGGGACGCAGGTAGGGTCCGTAGAAAAATTGACTGAATGGCGTGTTGTTCAGGAAGTCGATGTGGTTGTTCAGCCGGTAACTGGTGCCGGCGCTGTCGAAGATGGACTTGTCCTTGCCCTCGGCGGTGACGAAGAACGGTTCGAAGTTGACCGGGGCCGCGGAAATGGGCGTGTCGGTGGGGCATTTGTACAAATTGAAGCTGCTGGGCTTGTTGGTGCCGAAGACGTAGCGGTTGAGGATGCGGTTCTCAGTGATGAAGTCGGGATCGGCAAAGACGCCGAGACCGGTCTTGCCGCCGTATTCGTATTCACCGTCGTAAAGCCAGTTGGTCTCGGCCTTGGGATGCACGGGCGAGGTGAGCCCGCGGGCATCCTCGTCGCTGTACATGGCCATGGCCTGGCCGATGCCGCGCATGTTGGCGAGGCAGACGGCCTTGTGACCTTCGGCGCGGCTGGTGGCCAGCGACGGCAGCAGGATCGAGATCAGCAGGGCGATGATGGCGATGACGACGAGCAGCTCGAGCAGGGTGAACGCCGCCCGGGCGAAACGGGTTTCGCCATGAACTTCGCGAACCGCGACTGGGGAAGTGCGGTGCATAACGGACGCAGTGTATCACAAAGGACGCCGGAGTCCAATGAATAGTCAATCCACGTGCGACCGCTGGCTGGGCGGTTCGCCGTGGATCAGGTTCAAGAAACCGTTCAGATCGGCGAATTCGTGATCGGCTTCGTGGGTGCCGACGTCGAAGATGCGACCGGCCCGGTTGAGCCAGCCGTGGCGTATGCCCGCGGCCTTGGCCCCGCCGACGTCGCTGTGCAGCGAATCACCGATGTGAATCACGCGGTCTCGCCGCCATCCGGTTTTCTTGAGAGCGAGTTCGAAGATTTCCGGATGCGGCTTGTAGTGCCGGGCCTCCTCGGACGTCACGATCAGATCAACCTGGATGTCGTGGGACGCGAGGGCGGATTCGGCGTCGAACTGATCGGCGTTGGAAACGATGCACACGGGATATTTCACGCGGGCCAGGGCGTCGCGGACTTCGACGTGCAGGGGCGGCTTTCGCCAGTAGGCGGCGAGCTTGTCGACGTGCGGCAGGGGGTCGATGTTCACGCCATAAATGGCCATGATTTCGCGAAGCGTCTTGATTTCAAGGTCGAACAGCGTGAGAAACCCGTCGCCGTTGGCCGCTTCGATCGCGTTGAAGAAGTGCCGGCCCCAGGCGATGGACAAGTCGTGGCCGCTCATCGCGACGCCGGTCTGGGCGACCACATCGGCGCAGACCGATTCAACCGCGGCGCGATCGCCGTCGGTCAGCGTGCCGTACAGGTCCATGAAGATGCCGTCGAGTTCCATGCGTGGAACTATAAGCGAACCTCACTGTGCGGATTCGCAAGTTCCGTCGTCCCCTGCCCGCCGCGGCGGGTGAATTCCGGGGGGATGCTACGGAACTACTTGCCGACGCAAAAGCGGGCAAAGACCCGTCCGAGCAGATCGTCGGGCACGTCTTTTCCGACCAGCACGCCGAGGGCATCAGCGGCGGCATGCAGTTCGAGGGCGACAAGGTCGGCGTCGACCAAAGTTTCCCTGGAGGTTTGGAAAATCTCGCAGGCGCGATGCAGTGCATCCAGCGCCCGTTGCAGGGCGTCGTGATGTTCGCCCGCGATGGCGACGGGGGAATCATGGTCGCGCCCGACCTGAGCCGAGAGGATCTCTCCGAGTTTCTGCTTCAGCTTGGCGCAGCCCGCGCCGGTGTCGGCGCTCACGACGTACGGTTCGTGGGGCCACCGGTCCCGGATCGCGGCGGACCACGCTTCAATATTGTTGGTTGTCGATATGTCGGACTTGTTGAGCACCAGCAAAACACCCGACGGGCGGTCCATTTGATTGTTGAATAGGACATGGTGCCGGAGATTTTCCAGCGACTTTTGTTGATCGAACCATGATTCAGAAGGCGATGAGGCGTCGATGACCCAGACGATAAGGTCGGCATCAGCCGCTGCCGTATGCGTCGCCGCGAGGGCGTGTCCCTCGACAATTTGAACTGCATCTTGAATTTCGACTCGTGTGGCGCCATCGGTTGCCGTGGCGGGTTCAGGAACGCCCGCCGAATCGATCAGAACGCAGTCGCCGAACTCGCGAATGTGCAACGACGCAGTCAGCGTGTCACGCGTCGTGCCGGCAATCGGCGTCGCGATTGCACGGTCGTGGCCCGAGAGTCGATTGAGCAGGCTGGATTTGCCGGCGTTGGGCAGCCCGGCCAGCAGGACATGCGGCGCGCGGCCCCAGCGCTCGGTTCGCATGCTGACGTCGAGCGTCTCTTGCAGCGTTGCCGCCAGAGATCCAAGGCGATTTCGCAAATTGACAGGCGTTATGAATTCTATCGGTTCATCGGCGAAGTCCAGCGCGCCCTCCACAAGCGAAAGCAGGTCAGCCAGTTCTTCGCGGGCCGCGTGTGCTGTTTTGGACAGACTTCCTTCGAGCAATCGCGCGGCGGCTCGGCGCTGTCCGTCAGATTGTGCTGAGATCAGCGCCGCCACGCCGTGGACCTGAGCGAGGTCCAGAGCGCCATTGAGGTATGCCCGCGCGGTGAACTCGCCGGCTTCGGCGCGGCGCGCTCTGGCGGCGATCAATTTCTCCACCAGCAGGCCCAAAACGCCCGGCGATCCGAGCAGGTGCAGCTCGATCATGTCCTGGCGGGTGTAGCTCTTCGGAGCGGAGAACATCCAGGCGGACGCGGGCAGCGTTGCCGACGCCGGGAAGGCGGTCCTGTTCCACGGCGGCGAGTCGGGTCTCGGGGCCACGCCGGCGTGGGTGGTCGATGGCACCGAGTCCGGCGCA
>CAYXEY010000308.1:0-6679 GCA_964464105.1 uncultured Planctomycetaceae bacterium | reverse complement strand
GGCATTTGAATCCGCACCGCCCGCCACGCTTGCGGAAGTTCATGCCCAGGTGCTGAGCGATCTGCGGGAGCAGCGGGCCTACGCACGAATGGAATCGAGCGCCAGGCAGCTCGAAGCCGCGGCGCGCAAGGTCGGTTTGACTGATGCGCTTGCGCTTGACGATGCTTTGAAGACCAAACTCGGCATCTCGGCCGTTGCGACGCCCAGCCCGTTTGCCCGCAAGGCAAGCGACCTCTCGCCGGCCAACGTCGAAGGCATCGGCGCTGCCGAGGATTTCCTTAAGGCGGTCTTCGCGATGGCCGCGGCTGACTGGAAGCCCGCCGAGAGTGAGCCGGTTCAGCCGGAATCGCCGGCCTTGACCACGCGGCCGGCCATTTCCCCCGCACCCAAAGTCGCACTGATAAACCTGCCCCGGACGCGCAAGCGTGTGGTGGTTGAGTTCCTCGAACTCGCTCCGCTCACCGAAGATCGGTTCACGTCGCAGGTTCGCAACTCGGCGTTCCAGCAACTGTTCCAGCGACGCGCGCAGAATACGCAGAAGGCCTGGTTCGACCCGAAGAACATTGAGAAGCGCTGCTCGTTTGAATTGCTCGCGACCGATCGCGGCCCGATTCGCAACGAAGGCGTGCAGGACGCTCCGGCCGGCGAACCGCCGGTTTAACCGATTGGCATAAGGGCTCTTTGGGTGCGTCGAGCTTTTCTTTGCGCATCGTCCCCGGGCTTGCGTTCGGGGTGCTCATAAAGCTGCGGCTTAGTTTCCCACGCTGTTGAATTCCATCCCCAGCGGTACGGCCATCCAGGTGGTTTCGTGACCGGTCGTGGCCGGTCCGCGCAATTCAGAAGCCGGCTTTGAATCCAATGTGGCATCGAGCGGTGCAAAGGTTGCACCGCCGGCGTAGCGATATTGGATCTCGGCATCGGCCGGCCGCGAGCGGACTCTGATTCCGATAAGGCCGCTGTCGGCAAGGTTCATCATCAGGGCAAGGTTGGCTTGCACGGCCGAGTCGTTGACGTTCGCGGGTGTCAGTGTGATCGTCCAACCCACGGCCGGATGCGTGCCAGTCGGGAAACCCATGGTGAAGGCAACGACGTCACGACGCTTTTGCGTGCCCATCGCATCGTCGCCGAAGTGAAACACGGGGATGCTGAGGAATTCTTCCACGGAGCTAAATGCGCCGTCATGCACGAAGCCGAATCCGCGGTTGTTGTCGATTCGATCGCGGCTGAAGCCCGTTTTTTCGTGCAAGTTGCGAAGCTGCGGCACTTTCATGCTCTGGGGTTCGATGAGCAGAATGCTGGGCACGATCTTGCCGCTGGAGCCGGTGGGAATCTGATGGCACCGGTTGCAGGAAACCAGTGCCAGCTCGCCAATCAGCGCATCAACGCCCAGTCTGGGCGGGTTGATCAACAGCGGTGTCTCGGCCGGGCGTGCATCAATCAATTCGTTCATGTACAGGAACTCGCCGCGCCGCGGGTCGCCGTTTCCGATCTGGGCGGGCAAGGAATCGTCGCGGCCGCGGAAGGGGTTGCTCGGGAATTTGATCGTTGCAAGAAACGACTTGAACTTCGCCATCTCGTCGGGGGTCAACTCCCGATCGCCGCCGTTCAGGCCCACAAAGGCCCCGTTGAAATCCTCGATGCCCCGCTTGTCGCCGCGCCAGTGCAGCGGCTCAGTCCCGATGATGTCCTGCAGGGTCTGGGTGGTCATCGGGCCCTTGACCGGATTGAAGTCTTCACAGGGCAACGAGAAAGCATCGGAAAATGCGAATATCGGATCGCATTTCTGATTGAATGGCTCGACCGGCTTGGTTGGATTGCCCAGATCCCAGGCAAGCTGATCCATGCGGGCGTCGACGTGGCAGGAGCCGCAGGCGGTGACGCCCAGTCCCGAGGTCAGACGCGCGTCGTAAAGGAAGGGCCTGCCTTCGCGGATGGCCATCGGCGTCGGATCGGGCATGAGCACGCGCGTGATTTCGGTCATCGAATCGGGATCCACGACCGATACGCCAAATGCGAATTTCGAAAGTACATAAAGCTTGTTTCGACCGCTGTCGAAAACGATGCCGGTCGGACCTTCGCCGACGTCGACCTGATTGAGCCGGTTGCCCAGCTCGTCGATCTTGATCACGTTGTTGGTGCCCATGCCCGTGACGTAGGCGGTTGTGCTGTCGGGCGACCAGGCGATGCCTCGCGGATCGGCGATGGAGAGGTTGCGAAGATCGGACGAAACGCGGGGCAGGGCGTTGGCATACGCGTCGGCCAGGTGGGGATTCAAGTCTGAAATATGGGCAGGATGATTGATGTCAGCAGGGGCGACCGCGAGGATGCTGTGCACGAACCTGCCGGTGATGAATGGCTCGAAGCGCTGATCATTGGTGGCGTCGGTGCCGACCACGCCAATCGCACCATCCGGCCGCACTGACAGGTCCATGTTGAGGTTCATCAATCCGGTGCGGTATTCGATGTCCAACGTCGCGGCGTTGATCACCGCGAGGTCGTGATCGTGCACGTCCCAACTGACGATGTGCGACCAGTCCATTCCGTTGGGATCGCGCCACTTGCCTTCCGCATCCTTGTGAACAATGACGCTCATCTGCGGGCCGACGATCTCCGGCGTGCCGCGCAAGTTGGTGACAAAGTCAGGGATGGGATTCTGTCCGCCATAGGGGCTGGTCGGCAGCGACACGAGCCAGAATGGAATGACCGATGTGCGATTGCCGGACTCAAAGATGGTGACGTAAATGGAGTTTCCATCGGGACTGACGGCGGCAGCCCGGGGGTCTTCACCGGCGATTTCGAGGGTGGTCGGCGCGGCGTCGAGATTGGCCAGGTCATACACCTTCACCTGGTTGATCTGCGAGCAGACCACGAAGGCCTTGCCGGCCGCGAAGGCGACGTCGGTCGGCTCGTCGCCGGGCTCCAGCGTGCGGACCACGTGGCCCAGCAGCAGATCCACGATGCTCACGCTGTCGGACACATGATTGACCACCCAGGCTTCGTCGTTGGTGCGGGCGCGAACCGTGACCGGCTCCATGCCCACGGCAACGGACTTGACCAATGTCGGCGTGCCGACGGTGACATCGAGAATCTCAAGCGAGCCATTGGGCGTGTTGACCGCCAGGAGGCGCGAGCCATCCGGGGTGAGGTCGAGCGGATGAACGTGCGGCGTTTCGAAGTTGACGAAGTCGGTCGGAATGGGCTTCGAAGCGGGCGGGTGGAAGCCGGTGCGTCCGCCTTCGCCGAGGAACGGCGTAATGATCGTCTGCAACGCAGAGTCGAGCAGCACGTCGCAGCCGGCCATCAAAGGCAGCACGGCGGCCAGAGTTGATATCAGGTAATTGCGAACGGATTGAACGCGACGTGCTGATGTCCGACGAACCGCACTCATTTCGCACCCTCGAAAGCCCGCGAGGCACCATCCATGTGCCCGGTATCTTATCGGATGTCGCAGATCGCGCCACTAAACCGGTCGCGATGATGGCCGCAATCTCTGAGTTTTGGAAGAGGAGCGGTGGATTTTTTGCGAGGCGGGCGTCAACGCACTTCGTCTGGATTTGAACCGGGCCGGACTATTTCGGGTTGTTCACCCAGCCGAACTCGTTCTCGTTGGATGAGCCGACCGGATACTCACGCTGTTTAGAAACGAGTCGCAGATCGTTCGTTTGAAGATCAGCCGGTTCGGCTACATCGGATTGCGGGCCGCGCGGCGAAACGAACCGCGTGACCGAGCCGTCGAGGTTGCCGATGTGTCCGCCCTTGAAGTGCCGATTGGAGAACTGATCGTCGGCCGCGAAGGAGCCGTCGGGGTAGGACTGATTGTAGAACTTGTCGTCCTCTTCAATGAGGAAAGGGAGCACGTCGAATCGTTTGCGAAACGAATTGGGCGCGGCTGGGTTCTCAGGGTATGTCATCTGCGAGACGATGTCGGTCTTGGCGCCGGCGAAGCGGATGATGACGGTGTAATCGAAATTGAGATTGGCCCAGCGCTTAGCGGTGGGGCATTCGAGAGTCTTTTCCGCGCCGCCGAGGTACTTCCACAACGGGGAGGTCTCCATCGGATGGCGATAGATCGTGGGATTGGCGAGATAGGCGGCGTTCTGCTTGCCGCCCCAATCGAGGTTGATCGGCCCCTGCCAGTAGGTGCCGGGGATCATGCCCTCGTTGTCCTGGGCGTATAGAAAAAAGACGTGGGTCAATTGCTTGACGTTGGACAGGCAGACCGCTGCCTGTCCACGCATCTTGGCCCCTGACAGCGCCGGCAGCAGGATGCTGATGAGCAGGGCGATGATGGCGATGACCACGAGCAGCTCAATCAGGGTGAACCCGCGCGGGGGGCGGATGCGGGCGCGGCCGAGTTGTGCGGGCGATCGATTCATGTGCGCGTCCGGACAGGTTTGGCAGACGGGCATAATCTCAACCCCCATAGTGTCCACAATTGCGGTCCATATTGCAAACAACTGGCTTGAATAAGGTAATGCGTTTTTGAAGCGGCCCGTGGCATCCCTCCTCGACTCAAGACTCCCGAATCATTACGCTCGCGCCATGCTCACTGACCTGCTGCATTTGCACCTGCCGTTATGGGAAGCGGCCATTCGACTGGGAGCCGCGCTTTTCTTCGCGGGGATCATTGGCTGGGAGCGCGAGGTCCGCCGGCACAGCGCCGGACTTCGCACACACATGCTCGTGTCGCTTGGGGCCGCGGGCTTCACGCTGCTGGGGATCGAGGCCATTGCGACCGCCCGGGCCGGGGGCCAGGTCGCCGTGGGCGATCCGATCCGCATCATTCAGGCGATCGCGACAGGTGTCGGTTTTCTAGGCGCCGGGGCGATCTTGCAGACCGGTGCGAAGGTCAAGGGGCTGACTACGGCGGCAACCATCTGGCTGGTCGCGGTGATCGGTTGCGCCTGCGGCGCGGGTTACGGGGCCATCGCCGTGCTGCTGAGCGCAATGGGACTGGTCACGCTGGTGGTGCTGCGCTGGTTGGAGTTGGATGCCCACCCTGATGGTAAATCGGGCGACAGTGCGTAAAAACAAAGGCGGCTTGCCCTCGGAAATCCTTCCCGAGTCTGGCAAGCCGCGACGTGTCAATCATTGCCACGTTCGATCGTGACCCTCCGTGGCCGGTGACCGTCCGTGGTCGTCCTGAAAAAAAATGCCGCCGACAGGCTTCGCGAAAATCTATGCCCTTCGGAGTCTGTCACACCCGTCTGCTAACCGGTTTCGCGTCGCCGCGAATCCGGTATTCCCTCGTGAGCTTGCGACCTTGTTCAGAGTTCGATGCGATCGGCTGGTATCGGGCAGTCTTGGCTCGCCCGAATCCTCTGCGCCGTCATTCGTTTCCGAATCCGGCCTTGAGGTCTTCCCATCCGACCGTTCACGGGTGGATGGTTTAGTTTCCGCCCGCGCACCTCTCCGCAAGTTACGCCGCCCTTCAGGGCCTTGCACAGACGAGGCTAGCCGGCACAAATGTGCCAACTCCTCCCGTGGGCTTTCCTTCCGTTCGACACATGCGGCAATCAAGGTCCGGTTCACCCGGGCGCGGCCAGCGCCCGGCACCTTCCGTCCGCAGGGTTTGGTCACCCTCTCGACGGCTTGCTCCCTCGACCGCCTTGCCGACCCTATTTCAGATCGGCAGCGTCCATCGGATTCACCCTTCGGAGCGTTGATCCCCGCTGAAAGTTGACATGCGTCGTCCGCATGCCGTGCCCCGCATGCCGTTCGTCACCTGATGTCGGCGGCCAACCGAAGGCTGGCCATCGCGACAATCGGCAATCCGGCTTCCGGGTTCGCCATCAGCGAATCCCGCGCGGCCCATCCGAGGGTTTAGTTCGGACGTCCGGCGGATGCTCCCATGGGTTTTTCCCTCTCAGGGGCCCAATCGTCGATCTTGAACAGGCCCCTCTGGCCCGCCTCCTCCCACGCGCTTGGCTTTCCTCGGCGGTTGCCCGCCAACTTCCGCCTTCGCCTCGGAGTTTCGATCGATCGACGACTCGTCTGACCAACGTGGGTCAGACACCCCTCTCAGGGTTCCCGCGCCTCCTGCATCCCTGGCATTCAAACGCGCGCTTGTTCCGGGCTATGGGTTCACCTTGCAATGGCGATGTGCGTTACCGCGCACCGAACCATCGCGCTTTGAAACCCGCGCACACTTTACTGGCGTTGTCAGGGTTGCCGATGGGCGCGACTCTGCGCCGCCTGTCAGCAGCACCCGAAAGATACAACGCGATTGAACGATGTCAAACAAAAACTGAGCGCGATCCGCATATCACAAGCGCGTTGCGGAACTTGCGCGCCGCCGTCGCGCGCAAGTATCGTGAAATGGGATGGAAAGGTCGGTCGGGGCGGCGCAAGTTTTTTGTCGATGCGATGCGGAATTCCGAATATCACATGGACATAATCTGGCGATTGGGGAGAATTAAGACGTGTGTATTGGATTATGCACGCGATTTCACAGCATTTCAACATGGCGACCGGCAATCGCATACGATGTGTAACTGGTTGCACGCGGCGACGGCGAGATCAATCAGTTTCTCCCATTCCCATTGGCTGACGAGCAGCCAGTGGCACCCTTGTGGTGCGATCGGTACGAGGATCAGTCTTGGCGGATCGTTTGCAGTTTACGCGGACCCAGCGGCTGAGCGGGCGCGAGGCGTTCGCCCGAGTCTTCGCTGCGAAGTGT
>CAYXEY010000307.1:0-6686 GCA_964464105.1 uncultured Planctomycetaceae bacterium | reverse complement strand
ATTTCTTTCGACATGGTTTACTCCTCGTGGTCAGGCGGTGGCCGCCCCTCGCGCCACCACTGGTCATCCCCGCCGGACGTTCGATCGCCGAGGCCGGCGAGCCGATAGGCCTCATCGACGAATGTCCTGATCGTCTTGCGTAGCTGGCTGTAGCCCATGCGCTCACCGATCAGCATTCCGAATCCGAGGCCCACACTCAGGCACAGCCAGCTGATCAGTGTCATGTTGCCCTCGCATGCAACTGGATCCGTCCGTCTGCCAGCTTCTTCTCGCTGCAGACCATCCCCTTGCGGCGCATTTCGATCTTCGTCTTCTCGATCGCGTAAGCCTGCATGAACCCGCCGAGACCGTTCTCGGATCGGATATTCTGCAGGCCGCCTGCGGCGTACCAGTCCCAGGCCGGCACGTAGCCGTTGTCTTTCTTGACCAGCCCGATCTCGTACTTCGCGCCGGGAACTTTGATCGCGTGATCGCACTTCCCCAGATCGGCCTCCGTCATGCCATGGTCGAGAGCGTTGTCGGCAGCGGAGTAATCGCCCACCGATCGACCGTACCAGGCGTATTTCTTCTGGCCCTCCACGAACTGCCAGCCCATCCGTTCGCAGGCAGCTTTGACGGCTTGCAGGTCCGTCAGCTTGGTTTCCACTGTTGCCACATGACTCAATTCACACCTCCTCTGGAAAATTGCAGCATGCGAAGTCGCCGTGGTACTGACGCGCCGCAGCGTCGTACGCCAGCGCTGCATCCCGCTCGTTTGCAAAACTTCCCAGATACTTGATCTGGCCATTACCAATTCTGATTCGCGATTGAAACTTCTGCGCTTGGGTGGAGAACCAGACGCCTTTGTATTGACTGGTCGCAGCGGCCTTCTTCTTGCGAATGTTTCGCTTCTGCTGCAGCGGAGTCGACCATCGACAGTTGTTCGGCTCGTACGGCCCTGATGATTCTCGACGGTCCAGCCACAGCCCATCAGCGTAACCGTTTGCAATGGCCCAATCTCGGAATGCTGCAAACGACTGGCGCCATTCATCACACACTGTGACGCCAGAATCGCCGTAGTGTTGGCGGCCGGTGTTGTGCGGCCCGTAGCAGCGAGATTTCATTCCCACCCAAATACGATACAGCCGAGTGCGTGAGCCACCGTGCTGTTCTCCGCGCATCGCATGATCTCCGCAGAAAAGTGAAGGTGAGACGGCTGGAATCGAACCAGCGACATCCCCTTACCGGGGCGCTCTACCAACTGAGCTACGTCCCACACCGCCGCAAGAATGTACGCGTTTCGACCGAAAACGCTTGTTTTCTAGCCGTTCAAGCGAGCGGCCAGCTCCTCGTCGATCTCTTCCTGGCTCTTCAGCAGCGCCTCGCCGCCCTCGATCGCCTGCAGGATCGACCGCATGTTCCCTTCGTTCCGATCGACCAGCGCGATGTAGTACGACAGAGGCTGACCGTCGAGGTTCTCCGCCTTGGCGATCTGCTGGGCCCGCACCGCAAACGCCAGCTTCGTGTCCTTGACGGTGTTGAGATCCAGCTTGATGCACCGACTCAGGAACGGGATCGCGTCGTGCTTCGTGTCGAACAGGTGCTGCTGCCCCTTCAGCGTGGTCGTGAAAATCCACGTCGAATTGCGCTGCACCTGCCGCTCTTCCAGAACCGTCTGCAGCTCGCTGACAATCTTCGAGCTCAGACCGTGGATCTCGTTGATGATGAAGCAATGCCCGCCCTTCGCTCCGATGGGCCGGCACCACGTCATGCGGCTGAACTCGCGCAGCTGCTCGACATTCAGCCGGCTGGCATCGAACTCGATGGTACCGAACTTGCCGGTCACCTCATCAGCGATCAGCCGTCCGATGGTCGTCTTGCCGCAGCCGCTGGGGCCGGTGATGAAATACGCCCGGCCCTCCAGTGAACCGGAGCGCTGACGGATCGCCGCCAGCTGCCGCATCGCCTTGTCCTGGCCAACGACGTCGCCCCATTCCTTCGGGCGCCATGCTTCGTACAGTGGTTCTTTCACGATGCGTCTCCAAACTCGGGTTGCAGGTTTCGGCCGAACGTCGGCCGCCAAAATGAACGCGTTTCGCCCTCTCAGAACAGAGTGAGCTGCCCGGTCGGCTTGACGACCTCCGCCGCGGGGGCCGGGCTGCAATCCCCCTCATCAGCCTCGACGTGCTCCTCGCGCAGCGGGTACAGCGCCGCAGTCAGCGTCGGCCAGTGGCCCCACATCTTCTGCGAGATCGTGTTGCCGTGGCTGACCACTGCCGGAATTCCCAGGAATGTGAGCTGGATGTAAGCCATCTGCACACAGCGTCGGTCGATGTCGACCGCGTGCACCCAGTAATTCCACGGGAAGAAATTGCGATCCTTCAGGTGCTTCGCTGCCGCAATGACCATTGCCCCGCCTCCGCATGCCGGCTCCGAGATCAGGAACCGGTGATTGGAAATCGGGGTGATGTCTTCGCCCAGCGTCAGCATCGCTGACACGTTGCAAAGATCTCGCGGGGTGAAGCATTGGCCGGCGAAATTCTTGTCGGCCATCCCCCACTCAGACATGACGGTGCCGAGGAAATCGTACTGGTTCTCCTCGAGCGCCATCACCATCACAGCCATTGCGTGAGCGATCTTATCGGGGTGCTTCACCCGCTTGACAGCCTTCAGGTACTCATGCTCGATGTTGCTGTCGGGATCGCGCAGCAGAGCGCGGTTGACGCCCTGCCGCAGTGCCAGACTGGCCATGTCAAGGAACGTGCCGAACACTTCGTAACTGCGCTGGTGCCGGTCAGCATCGTGCACCAGCCGCGCAAACTCAGCTCGCCGCGCATCGCTGAACCACTGTGATTTCATCGTGTGTGATGCTCCCGAAACTTTCGAGCCTCAATCACCGGCTGATCTTCGACAGCCTTCAGGCGGTCCTGAAACTCGGCAACCTCTGGACGATGCGCGCGCTTCAGGCAGTTGTTGACGTAGCGCATCATTCCGACGCACTGCTGTCCGGCCTCCTCGATCTCGTCGTCGTCCTCGCCGGCCGCGAGCCGCTTTCCAACGTCAACATGGCAGATCAGATCTCCAACGTCGCCGATTCGCAGGCCTGTTCCGGGAACCAGCGGCCCATAACACGCGTCCTCGATCTCATCGATAGTGAGTGGGCCTAGCCATCCCCGCGGGGCATTGGCTCGGAATGGGCACTCGCGACACATTCGAGTGCGATTGTAGGTGGGCATGAGTATCTCCAGATGTGAAACGCGCCGCCGTGCTCTCAGCTCATCAGTGGATGCAGGTGAAATCCTTCGACTCGATCACTTCCGCAAGCCGCAGGGAGATTCGCTCCTCTTCGGCCTCAGCAGCTGCAACATCTTCGTCGGTAATGCAGCCATCAACTTCGTCGCGGTATAGCACCTCGACTGTGCCTTTCTTGTTCGTGCAGTAAACGTCCTCGACCAGACCGCCCTCACTGACGATCACGATCTCCAGCCCGTCGTCCTCATCGAAACCGGCGTGCGCGCCGTCCGGATCTTCGAAAGCGAACGGGATGTCGGTCATGCGGGCCTGGCAGCCGCAGCACTCCAGATACTGGTATGTGCCTCCGCAGCCATCCCAGCACATTTCCTGATGCTCCGGGTTGAACACCAGCACGCCGTTGACGGATTCGTGGCTGCGGTATGCGCGGGGCACATCCTCGACAATCTGAAAGCTCTCTCCATTGCAATGCGGGCACCGATGGGGCTTAGACACTGTGGATCTCCAAACGGGTTGCAGGAAAAACTGCCCTCTACCAATGAAAACAGCCGGCGAGGCAAATTGCCCCGCCGGCCCTCGACAGAATGTACGCGTTTCGCCGTTTTCAGCCGTCAGCTCAGTCGATCAGGCCCCAGCGGTTTTTCTGCGACCAGTGGCTCGCGTGCACCATGAAATCGCAGCTCTTGCACTCCAGCACCGAGCTGTTGCGCGAATGCGGGACCAGATGACCACCGCACTTCTCGCACGGCCTGGGCGGATCAAACGCCATCGCCGCGGCGACCACCAGCAAGCAAGCCACCGCCATCAGACCGGCCACCTTTCGAATCGTTCTCATGCTCTCTCCAACCAAACGGAACAGGGAAGTGCACCAGCCATCATCAGCCGGTGCGGGGACGCAAGTCAACTCTCAGCAGTAGGACGGCCAGACACCGGTCGCCTTCATCATCCGCTTGACCAGATCGTGCACGTGATCCATCCCACGGAAGGATTTCACGTGGTACACGTTGACCAGGCGGCGCTGATCCCGCATGTGATTCTTCTCCAGCAGCACGTCACAGTCGGCCATGTAGCCCTCATTGCCACCGACCGAGCAGTAGCAAATGGGGTTGTTTCTGGCGGCAGATCAGCCGCGCACTTTGGCCAGCGCCGCCTCGCGCAGCTCCCTCGCATTGTCGAAATAGCCTTTCCGCCTACCGGATTCGGGGTCAGCCTCTGCCATCTCCTGGGCCTCGAGCGCAGCCAGCATGTCCGGACCGCTGGCGACCAGTCGAGCGTTCGGCTCACACTCTGGATCTCCCTCGTCGTCGGCCACCCAGGCGACGCATCCGGACCGGGTTACGATCGGCCTGAACCGAAATCCCATTCCGGTTGCTTCATCGAAGTGCCAGGTGTGAAAGTCAGCGATCTGCCATTCGCCTTCAGTGTGTGCAGGCATGGATCTCTCCAATTTGTGAAACGGGACAGGACAGCGGGCTGGCATCCGTTCCAGCCCGTTTGTCGCACCCCATCAGGCTGCGCCGGCCTCACCGCCCAGCTCATCCCAGTCGTGGTCGACGTCGCTCAGCTCGTCGTCGCTCACATCCCGGAAGTTGGGCAGGTCGTCCCTAAAGCAATCACCGAACTCCGCATCCAGTTCGCGCTGACGTCGCTGATCCTCGCAATACTGTTCCCAGTAATCGAACTCGGACAGGCCCTCGAACTCACACAGCGACTCGAGCGACAGCTGCTCATACTCCTGCAGCTCGATCTCGGCCAGGTTGTCCATGGCCAGCTCGTGGTGATAGCTGGCGATCAGCAGCGCCGCGGTCAGTCTTCGTGACATACTTCAACTCTCCGGGTTGATGGTTGATGGTTGATCCGATCGGCAGCAGCAGTTCAGACGCTGGTTTCGACGCTGGTCCAACTCGGCGCCCCTTCGATCTCTGCTTTGGCCTCCCTGAGTGCGTCAATGAGACCGTCAATCTGATCGGACGGGATCTCGATGAACCCATTGGCTACACCGCGCCGGCAGATCGGACTCAAGTGCAGACCCTTAGCGCCGGCGCCAATGGTCAGCACCTCGATCCCCACGCATGGGTAGCACCCATTCCGGCCCTGGAAGAAATGATCGCTCAGCGGCCACTTGATCGACTTCAACATGCTCTGTCTCCAAATGGGTTGCATTCTCTGGCGGAAGTTCGCCGCCTCCAAGATGTACGCGTTTCGGCCCTGTCGGCTCACCCCAGGATCACATTGCGCACCAGCTCGTCAGCTGGAATGCTCATGTTCTCCATGCAGATCTCCCGGAAGTGTTCATCGGGGGCTTCATACGTTCCGTCGAACAGCCAGTAGCCGATGAGCAGAATGTCCGTGCTGTCCAGGGCCCCATAGTGCTCAACGTACTCAGCCACATCGAACCGCTGGATTCCTGCATATCCCTGGCCTTCACTGGCGCCACTGCGATCCAAGATCTCACCATCGCTGTTGATGATCAGATCTCCCCACGAACCATGCACTGTGAATCTGTCTGCTGACATGGATCATCTCCCTGGGTTAGTGTGCTCTGGCGGCACTCAGTCTCTGGCGGCAGTTCGGCATAATCCGCCTGGGCGTCAGATTCGCTGTCTGCTGTGCGCATAGCTAATAGAGTATGCGCACTGTGCATAATCAGCGGCCGCAACCGGTCGCGACGTCGCGCCGGATCGATCGATAGACGCGTCGCGCGCCGCACAGCTGGCGATTGTCGCGACAGCTTCCGGACGCGTGCATTGCGCGGCCTCAGCTGAGTCCCTGCAGCGCTGCAGCTGGCGACAGCGGCCGCACAGCTGCAATCATGCTTAGGGAAACTTGTGCAAAGTATGTTGCACAATCCAGCCGATACGCGTACAAATTGAGACCGGCGCACGTCGCGCCGCATGCAACCCGAAACTTGGAGCGAATGAACTATGGCAAAACTTATGAGTAGGGCAACCCGTCAAAGATTCGCGGCCGATATCACAGCGTCTGACGTCGCAAGAGCGAAAGCCTACTTTCGCAAGCGCTTCAGCGGCTGGAACGATTGCGACGAAATGGTGGCCGAAGCTGTGGCGCATTACTGGCAAGAGTATTGCACATCGCGATACGCTTGCGACAAACACGACATTGCCAGTCGGCGCGCGACGTTTCGCGCAGCTGGCCGTATCACAGCTGGCGCACGGTTCGCACGTGCCGTCGCGACGCAATACGTGGATGCGCTCAATCCGGCGGACTGGCAACGGCGCAAGGCTATCGACGATGCGGCCGCAGAAGATCGGTTGGCCGAATGGATTCGCAACCCGCCCCGCGCTGTCGATCCCTGGACGCGCTTGAGGCTGGAATTGTTCGCGGAACTCGGGCTGATCGACGCGCCAGCTTCGCGGCCGCGCGCTGAGGCCTCAGCAGTCGAACCGAACCGCAACCGCTGCGGCGAACCGTCGCCACGCGTCCGGCCTCAGCGC
>CAYXEY010000306.1:0-6690 GCA_964464105.1 uncultured Planctomycetaceae bacterium | reverse complement strand
AGCGATGACACGCTGATAGGTCGCCTTGCTCTCCGGCGTGCCGAACTTGCCGAGATAAACGTCCCGGCCGTTCAAGCGGACAACGGCGAGTCCCCTCGCCTTCTGCAAACGATACGACGGTGGTTCGATGGATTGGGTGCGGGCCACGGGATGCGACTCCGAAACCGATTAAGTAGTACGTACTACTTAATGAAGGCTTCAAAGCCGCTCCGTCGCACGCGGACGGGTACGCTAACTCGCGTTCGGCACAACCATTATATCAAAGCGGGCGATGGGATTCGAACCCACGACGTCCAGCTTGGGAAGCTGGCATTCTACCACTGAATTACGCCCGCGAAAGTGGTTAGCAGTAAATATGTTGCGTCACAACTCAAGGACATTGTTCACAACTTAAGCATCCAGCCGCTTCGCACAACTTAAGGCCGCCGTGGTACTGAAACCGGCCTCCAAAGCAAGCCTCACGGCTCGGTAACAGCCGGTTGCGACGGACGGCCAGCTCCAAAAGCTGGAGTCTCGTCGACATCTCACCGGCGTTGATGCGACCGCAGCTTATAGGATGCCCGTTTCTATTCCGAAACTTTCAGCGGCTCAGAGCGCCCCCTACGCAGTTAGGATCGGTGCCCCGACAGTCGAACCGCGTAACTGGGATTCGAGTTCCGCTATTCGCCGCTGCAGCCTTTCGACTACCTCCGCGACGTGGCTGGCGGGCAGCCGCTGATGAATGTGCTGCGGGCAGTTGACATCCCATGCCTTGACCGTGAGGACGATCGCGCGTTCGACTGAAGCCTCATAGCCAGGGTCTTCAAGCTGCCGCAGCAGTGCGGCGTCATTCTCGACGACGCGCGCAGTGCCCCAGACCTTGACACGCTGCTGGTTGATGTAGTCCATCAGAAAGAGGAACGCGCGGGTTCTCGGACAAGTTGCCGACTGTGATATACTGTCGGTTCCCTGAGAAATCCGCGAAGGCGAGCGTACGGTCATCGAGCACTTTCAGGAAGCCTGGCGGGCCACCACGATATTGAATGTACGGCTGGCCCTCGGAACTCGCGGTCCCGAAATAGAACATGTCGAGTCCCGCAAGAAAGTCGGTCAGCTTTGGCGTAACCCGAGTCTGCCAACCTCGTCCGTTCTCCATTTTCGAATAGCCCAAGCGAGAACCGAACCGTTCTTGCACAGCCTTCACGGCCGGGGTGAATGCAACGTCACTGGCGAATCGCTTAACCACGGCCATGCTCCGAGCTGATGCGGGTCAGCCGAACGGCACCTTAGGGTCGCCGTCCGGCTGACCTTTGCAGGATTCAAGTGCGTCTTACTTGTTCACCGATTTCACGTTTCGATCGAGAAATCCAAGAATCAGCCTCGCAATTTGGGCACCGTCTTCTTCCAACGCAAAATGGCCGGTGTCCAACAGATGGAACTCGAGTTTCTTGAGATCACGTTTGTACGGCTCGGCGCCGGCCGCCGGGAAGATCTGGTCATTCTTTCCCCACACAATCAGCGTCGGGGGCTGGTGCTTGCGGAAGTATTCCTGCCACGACTTGTAGAGCGGCGGGTTCGTTCCATAGCTGAGAAACAGATCGAGTTGAATCTCGTTGTTACCCGGTCGATCCAGCAACGGCTGGTCGATGTTCCAGTTGTCCGGGCTGATTGCCTCTTTGTTTCGCACGCCATGGGTGTACTGCCAGATCGTGGCATCGCGCGTCAACAGGCCGCGCAGTGCGTCCCGCTTGCCCGGGTTCTTCGGGTCGGCCCAGTACGCCTTGATCGGCTTCCAGAAATCGTTGTCGATTCCTTCATCGTAGGCGTTGCCGTTCTGCACGATCAGGCCGGTGATATGCTCAGGATGTCTTGCGGCAATCCGATAGCCGATGGGCGCCCCGTAATCCATGAGGTACAGGGCATAGCGCTCAATACCGACCTGACCAATGAACTGGTCGACAATATTCGCCAGGTTGTCGAACGAATACTCGAACTTATCGTGGGCAGGAGCAGAGCTGTTGCCGAAACCGGGGTAATCGGGTGCAAACACGTGATAGCGGTCGGCCAGCGCTGGAATCAGGTTACGGAACATCTGGGAAGATGTCGGAAACCCGTGCAGGAGCAGGACCGTCGGTGCGTCCTTTCGTCCGGCCTCGCGGTAAAAGATGTCGACCTGGCCGACCTTTAAGGTCTTGAAGAGCACCTGTACCGAGGTCGCTTTCGAGTCCTGAGACGCAGTCTGCTCAGCCAGCGCGGTCGACGTAGAGGCCAAGAGGGTGACCATCACGGCCGAACAGACGACTGGGTTTACGAGATACATGATTTTCCTTCTTTCTTTGTGATTAGGGGTTGTTGCAGATTGCGTCGAAAGCTCCGCGCGTCCAACGCTACGCCGCATGCTGGGCGAATCACTCAACGGCTTCAATTCCGATGTGATCCAGGGGACGCGGTCCGGGTGCGTCCCAGCGGAACTTCCTTTCCGCCTCCGTAATGGGCACGTCATTGATGCTGGCTTCCCGTCTGCGCATCAGGCCCCGGTCATCGAACTCCCAAAGCTCATTGCCGTAGCTGCGGCGCCACTGACCGGCACTGTCGCGCGACTCGTACTGAAATCGCACGCCGATTCGGTTTTCAGTGAACGCCCAAAGTGACTTGACGAGCCGATAGTCCAGTTCGCGATGCCACTTCCCGGTGAGAAACTGAAGGATGTTCTCGCGGCCGACGATGAATTCACCGCGGTTACGCCAGATCGAGTCTTCCGTGTACGCCATTGCAACGCGTTTCGGATCGCGGGAATTCCAGGCGTCTTCGGCAGCGCGGACCTTTTGCGTTGCGGACTCGAACGTGAACGGTGGAACGATTACCGTCGGCGTCTGAATTGTTAATGCCCTAGTCATGACGTCTTCCAATGTCGAGTTGAAGAATCTGTCGAAGGGCGCGTTTAACCGTGGAGATAGCGCTCGTTCACGATCTTGCCGTGATTCCATTCCGTTCGAACGACTTGTTCGAGGTGGATCGTGTCGCCGGACTTCAGCTTCAAACTCAGCGTGGAATCATAAAAACTGACATTGCCCACGACCGCGACGTTGCCAACCTCGTAGCCCAGAAACTCCGAAACACCGACGGTCTGGCGAAACTTGTCGAGCCGCTCGATGGCCGCCCGCTTGCCGTATACGGGCGCATCATTGCCTTCCTGTGTAACGACATCGTCGGCGAAGTACGTCTCCTGTCCTTCGGTCATGCGGCCTTCCTTCAGTATGTCGAGCAGTTCGTTCAGTCGCGACCGAACGTCCGTACTGTCGTTGCTCAGGGGCTCGGCTCTTGGAAAATCGACGTTGGTCGCAGCCACATGATTGAAGTAATTGGTGAAGATGTTCAGCGCGACGTTCGCGACGATCTCGGCGATTGCCCCGTCGTTCAGGTCCGCGCCGCGTGCCGCCGCGAGGTCGGCATCCGTCACAACGCCCCGCGTTTCGACGATTCGTTGCGAGAGCTGGAGGGTTGCGGCCGTCCTTGCATCAACGGCGGTGCCGATGCGACTGTCGCCGATCTGCTCAGCCGTCAGACCGACCATCTTGCCGATCGCCGAATGGGCAGCGAGGCAGTACTCGCACCGATTAGCCTGCCCCACGGCAAGTGCGATCTGCTCGCGCACCTTGGCGGACAGGCCTCCCTTACTCAGAGCACCGCTGAATTGAAGGTACGCATCAAGGACGGCCGGCGAGACCGCCATTGCCTTCATCATGTTCGGGGTCATTCCCAGCTTGGCTTGGACGCCGTCAAGAAGCTCCTTGACTTTCCCGGTCGCTTGTTCGGGCTTGATGTTCGTAAGACGACTCATCTTCGTTGCTCCTATTCGTGAATCTGCTCGCATTCGTCGGGACACTTGCCCAATCGCCGACGCACACATGGCAGCTGCCGTACCAGAAGCTTGTGCCTCTGTAACGCGTGCTATGGCAACCACTTAGACGATCTCTCAGCATCTGAAATTTCAACGAGATTGCGTTGTTTTACGTAAAGTCGTTGCAATGCGACGACATTTCGTGGACACTGCGGCATGGCCACCGAACCCGTCAGCTCTCTGTTCGCCGATCCGAAGAAGCTCTTGCTCGACATGGCGGAGGTACGGTCGCTCGCGGACTTGCTTGAGATGATCGTGCGCCGGATTGCCGATTCGCCAAGCGTCTGCCTGGCAAGGCTTTGGTTGAAGCGTCCAGGTGGCCCCTGTGAATCTTGCCCAATGCAGTCTCAGTGCCCGGATAAGACCGAGTGTCTTCATCTCATGGCCAGCGCGGGGCGTTCACGAAGCAAACTTGGCGCTGAGTACACCCGCATGGACGGCGCCTTCCGAAGATTCCCGATCGGCGTTCGCAAGGTGGGCCGCATCGCGCAAACCGGGGAAGCTCTGGAAGCACCTGACCTCGCAGGAACGCCCGATTGGATCGCTGATCCTGAGTGGGTGCGCACTGAAGGGATTCAGGGCTTCGGCGGCCAGCCGCTGGTGCATCAAGGCCAGGTCCTTGGCGTGCTTGCAGTCTTCAGCCGCGCGCCGCTTCAACCGGAATGCCTCGACTGGCTCCGAATGGTTGCGAATCACGCAGCTGCCGCGATCGCCAATGCGCGGGCGTGGGACGACGTCCAAGCCTTGCGCAAGCAGCTCGAATTAGAGCGTGATTACCTCCGCGAGGAGGTATTGGAGGCCGTCGCATTCGGTGACATGATTGGGAAGAGCGCCGCGTTGCAGAGCGTCGCTCGGCAGATCGAACTCGTTGCGGAGACCGATTCGTCGGCTCTGATCCTGGGTGAGAGCGGAACGGGCAAGGAGCTTGTCGCTCGCGAGATTCATCGTCGAAGCAAGCGCGCAAATCGACTGTTGGTCACGGTCAATTGCGCGGCCGTTCCCCGAGAGCTTTTTGAAAGTGAGTTCTTTGGTCACGCAAAGGGGTCGTTCACGGGTGCGCTCCGAGAGCGAGTCGGCCGGTTCGAATTGGCCAACGGCGGTACGCTATTTCTTGATGAAGTGAGCGAAATTCCGCTGGACCTGCAGAGCAAGCTGCTGCGCGTTCTGCAGGAAGGAGAATTAGAACGCGTCGGCGAAGAGCGCACTAGAAAGATCGATGTTCGCATCATCGCAGCGACCAATCGCAATCTGCGGGAAGAGGCTGAAGCGGGCCGCTTTCGGAACGATCTGTTTTATCGACTGAGTGTTTTCCCGATCGAGCTCGCCCCACTGAGACGAGGCAAAGAAGACATTCCTTTGCTTGCCGCACACTTTGTCGAAAAGATCGCTCGTCGATTAGGCCGGCCGGCTCCCCGGCTGACTTTGGCGAGTGTGCAGCAATTGCAGCAGTACGACTGGCCAGGGAATATTCGCGAGTTGCAGCATGTGTTGGAACGCGCGTTGATCACGTCACCTCTCGGGCGTCTCCGATTGCCGGAGTTGGCAGGTAAGAGTATTGACGTTGTGGCCAGTAGCTCGGTGGGAACATCGGCCGACGAGGCACCGCTGACGGCGGCTGAATTGCGCGAACTTGAAATCGCGAATCTTCGCAAAGCGCTTCAATTGGCGGGCGGAAAGATCTACGGCGCGGGCGGCGCCGCAGAGCTTCTTGGCATGAAACCAACTACGCTGTCTTCGCGATTGACAGCGCTTGGACTACGGCCCTCAAGGTCATTCTGAGAAGCTCAATCCTGAGTCCGATTTGAGCAGACGGCTATGGCGTTGGACTGAAGAGCGTCCATACAAAATATCCCATCAGTGTGCTGTCTTGCGAGGCGAGCGCCTTGAGTGCTTGCATCACGCGTGGATCGATCGCCCGATGTCATGGAGACGCGATGTGTGTTCGGTGGATGTTCCAAATGGGGACTTGCACAACTTAAGGGTTAGAACCTGCACAACTTAGGCAATTGAGGCGTCCTGATTCGACCCCCAAAAACGGTGTTCCTGGTAGCGCCAGAGCGGTTTTTTGCTCGCCTAAGTTGCGGCAGGCGGAATCAGGAACCTGGCATTCTACCGCTGAATTGCGCCTGCGTAACAGCTTGTACAAACGGCAGCTACCGCTATTCCTTCGGCTTCCGTTCACAACTTGAGCACGCGGCAGCCTTACGCAACGTAAGGCGGCTATCGAATCGGAAATCACCCCCGAAACAAGCCCAGCGGGCCGGAAACCGCGAGTAGCGAAGAATGGCCACCGAGAAACGCTGGCACTCCAATCCCCCGGATAGTCTGACCCAGACCACGTCGCCGCCGGGCTTCAGAGCATGGCAGCAAAGTCGAGCGGTAAGCCTGCGCCTGCGGTTGCTGGAACGGGTGGGCGGTCGCGAGCAACAGGGTGCCTCAACTCCTTACGCACTTATTACAGCTTCGCATCTGATTCAAACAGCATCCTGATACCCTCTGTCGTAAAGTCGTTTGCGGGGGGCGGACGCGCGGAGTTGATTCATGGATGCCGCTTATCTGTCGATGGGTGTGGTCTTCGTTGCACTCTCGGTCTTGGTTGTACAGCGAGCATTCGCGAGGGTGAAGCTGTGAGCGTGTGGTATGCCGTCTGCGCGATTCTCGCGGTGCTTTTGTTCGCGTACCTCTTTGTAGCGATGCTGAAGCCGGAGTGGTTTTGATGTCGCCGTGGGACTGTGCGCAGATCATTCTCTATTGCGTCATCCTCCTACTTTGCGTGAAGCCGCTCGGGACTTACATGGCAGCAGTCTACG
>CAYXEY010000305.1:0-6707 GCA_964464105.1 uncultured Planctomycetaceae bacterium | reverse complement strand
GCTTCTCAAAGTATGCTGCCGGTTTCTACGACGGCCACGCCGAGCATCGCTATTTCGACACCCGGCTCTCTCAGGGTGACAGTTGGACCATCTGGGAACCCAAGTAGACTTTCGCGTGAATCACGTCCTGCTTTCGGGTAGGATCAATCAGTGCCACTCGGCAACAGGCATTTTGGGGGCGGCCCTTCAGACCGGATTCTGATTTTCAGGAGTCCCGTGATGAAACGCGCCACAATTTCGAGCCGTCGCCGTGCCATGTCGCTGATCGAAATACTCGTGGTCCTGTCCATCATTGTGCTGATCGTGGCCATCCTACAGCCGTCGCTGACCGCGGCCCGCGAGCAGGCCAGGATTGCCAAGTGCCTTTCTAATCTCCGCAGCAGTATTCAGTTTTCGCACATGTACATGGACACCGATTCGAACAAGGTGATCGAATGGTACAAATACCCGGCCATTCCCGGTTTTGGCGTTACGCTCTACACAAATGCGGTGTTTGGTGGCTTTCAGGCGCCGGTCGGCATCGTAAATGACGGCTATGACAGCGACGCCGAACGATATCCAGCTCAGGTTCGCCCGCTCAATTCAATTGCAAGCCCAATGGCACGAGGGCGGACCATCCTTGATATATATAAATGCCCCAGTGACCGCGGCCACTATCAGCCGACGGTTGGCTCGTCATCCTCTTCCAATTATCTCGATGAGGATATCCTGACCGCTTGGGAGCAGATTGGCACCAGCTATGTGCTCAACACCCATTTCATGCAGGGCTACGTCTGGTCTACACCAGGGTCGGGCGGTTTCGACATCGCCGACACCGGGCAGTACGCCCAGAAAATCGCCACGCAACTGGTCGGAGGGAAGGCGTCGCGGTTCATCATGTGGCTTGAAGACCGGTTCTACGGGCTTGCCTACGGCGCCAGACCGACCCTGGCCTTGTCGAACGCCCCTCCGCAAAGGACCGGATGGCATCGCCAGTACTCAAAGCACTCGGCCGCTTTTTTTGACGGTCATGCTGAATACAGGTATTTCAACACGCGTCTGAGTGTGGACGACGGCTGGACCCTCTGGGAACCGAAGTAACCGCGTTTCGCATCGACTGAAACAGTGGTGACGAGAATGACCCGCGACGGCCCTGTGAGCTGTGTTCAGACCGGGAAACGGGCTGAGTGGATCAAGAGATGACGCGCAAATCTTCCTCACACCGCGTGTGCCACGCCTTCACGCTCATCGAGCTGCTGATGGTCATCGCCATCATCGCCCTGCTCATCTCTATTCTCATGCCCTCATTGTCCTCAGCCCGCGAGCAGAGCCGCATGGTCAAGTGCCTGTCCAACCTGCGCACTGTCATGCAGTTCACCCACATGTATCAGGACAACAGCGAGGCCGACCGAGTAATCCCCTGGTATCGGTACCCAGCCCTGGCGGGTTACGGCGTCACATTGTTCACGCCGTCCGTTTTCGGCGGCTTCAAGGCGCCCGTCGGACTGGCCGACGGCTTAAATAGCGACGGAGAGCTGTATCCGGCCGAGGTCCGACCGCTCAACGCGCTGGTCGCGCCGACCGCGGCTGGAACGAATCAGATCGATTTGTATAAATGTCCGAGCGATCGGGCCTATGCCCAGACCGTGATCGGCAATCAGGCTCCACCCTTCGACGACGAACAGGGCGTGACCGCATGGGAAGCCATCGGCACCAGCTATGTGCTCAACTCTCGCTTCATGCAGGGTTACACCTGGCCGCCGGGCAACTGGAACGTCCCCGACACGCCGGCCTACGGACGCAGAATCGCCCCGCACCTGGTCGGCGGAAAGGCGGCGCGGTTCGTATTCTGGATGGAGCAGCGTTTTCATACGCTGACCTATCGCGCCGGTCCCACCCTGTCCGAATCCCAGGCCGTGCCCCAGGGCCGCGGCTGGCATCGCCAGTTCTCCAAGCATGCAGGCGCATTCTTCGACGGTCATGCCGAGAACCGCTTCTTTGACACACGTCTGAATGGCGGCCCCGATTGGACGATCTGGGAACCGAAGTAGCTTGCATCCATTAATGGCTCTCGTCGCCATCCCTCAAACACCGCGCACCTTCGGATAGTGCGACTTATACCACTCCACGGTGCGAGAAATGCCATCGGCCAGCGGCGTGAAAGCCTGCTTGGTTGCGGTGCGAAATCGAGCGGTGTCCATCGGCTTGCGATGCTGTCCTGACGGTCTGGTCGTATCCCACCTGATCTGACTGGGGGCATAATCCAGCGCCTTGCAGATCAGCTCTGCCGTCTCGCGAATCGAAACCTCCTCCGAAGTTCCGACGTTGAGCAGCGGCTCTTTGCATTCCGTCATGGCCCACCATAGGGCGATGGCGATGTCGTGGCTGAAGGTGAACTCGCGCAGCGGCGAACCGTCGCCCCACAGCACGGGCGCAGGACCGCCATGAGCAGCCGCGTGGATCTTGCGAATCATGGCTGGAATGACGTGGCCGCTCTCCAGGTCGAAGTTGTCTTCCGGGCCGTAGAGATTGTTTGGAATAATACAAATGTAGTCACAGCCATATTGTTGCCGATAGGCCCGCGATTGCACTTCGAGCATCCGCTTGGCGTAGGCGTAGCCGAAGTTGGAGGGATGCGGTTCGCCGCGATGCAGGTCGCCTTCTTTCAACAGCGTATTCGCGCCATCGGGATAGATGCACGAGGACAGTGCACTGACCAGCCGCGTCACGCCTGCCCGACGGGCACACTCCAGCACATTCGTATTGATCAGTGTATTGTCGAGAAAGAACTCCCCGACATGATCCATGTTGGCCTTCACTCCGCCGACCCGCGCGGCCAGGTGTATCACATGTGTCGGACGCACCTCGGCAAACAGCTTCTGCGTCGCAGCGACGTCCCGCAAGTCGGCCCGATCGCTAGCGGCGTATTCCACGGTCAAACCGGCCGGTTGCGTCGTCCGCACGGCGCTGCCCACCAGCCCCCGACCTCCCGTGACCAGCACGCGCTTCACTCGGCAGCTCCCGTTGACGTTGTCCGCGGCATCGCCCCTTCGATCGCAGCGCCGGCTATCCGGCTCGCCTCTGCGGGCGTATTCACGTTCTCCATCCACGCCGCCTCCGTCTCATCCAGCGGAAGCCAGCGGACGCGTAACCGCTCCAGCAGATCCCACATCGCAAATCGACCTGCCGACACGGCCTCGAACACTGCATCAGCGCATGTTTCACGATACACCGCGCAGCACGGATGAATCTCCCCGTCGCTCGCCCCGCAACGCGGAATCACGGCATCGACATCATCGGCCGAAGCCTCTGCCATTCGGGATAGCAGCACCGAATCCAGACGAGGCATATCGCACGCCAGCAAAAGGCAATCGTCGCCCGGCCTTGCGCGGAAAAACCCCGACAGCCCGCCGATCGGTCCGCAGTCCGGAGGATGATCCTCGATCACAGGAAGACCGCGCACCGCCGGCGGCAATTCATGCGTGGGTCGCCCGAGCAGAACGACGTCCGAATTTGCGGATTGCGCCAGTCGCGCGGTTCGCTCCAGCAGCGTGGCGCCATCGACGGAAATCAACGCCTTGGGCCGGCCCATGCGGCGACTCCGGCCCCCTACCAATATGCCGCAGACAAGGCCCATCTCCGTATTCTAATGCCCTCGCGCGGTTTGCCGCAGTCCACTCAGCCCCGTATCATCTCCATTGATTGATTTGCGCTTGATTGTGCATTTTGGACCAACCACCCCACGCTCCGGCCTCCGGGCAAATTCATGCTCCGCTTCACTGTTTATCACAATGGCAGTCCGGCCCAGAACCTCGATCTGGGTGGGGCCTATCTGATCGGGGCCGACGGCGTACCCATGCGCGGTGAGGTCCGTTTCGCCGGTGGCATGATTACATGCGATCCGCGCGCCCGCGGCACCGCCGGACTATGCATCAGTTGGCCCATCCGCGGTCATGGCCGAATGATGCTCGAAACCACGCGGCTGATGGAGCGAGACCAGCCGTACAACCTGCACATCGAGCTGGCCCGCGGCCGCCTGATGCGCATCAGCCAGAAGCGCGAAGACTGGGGGCTTTACGACTTTGCCGATGGCGAGGCGCTTTATCGCGAGATTGACGAGGCCCGAAATCGATTCATCGAGGCCATCACCGCACCGGACGATGCCACCGCCGCGCGGCTGGCCGACGAAGCGATCGCCGCCAGCACGACAGTCGGCGAAAAACTGGCCGTCTTTCATGCCGACGTGTTCCTCACCCGTCGCCGCCAGCAGTCCGGACAGATTCCCAAGCGTCCGTTCGGCTGCGGCCTGACCCCGGCGCAATGCAACGAGAGATTGCTGCCAAAGTTCGCGGAGACCTTTGACTTCGCCGTCGTGCCCCTGCGCTGGCGCGACGTGGAGCCCCGCGAAGGCGAATTCAACTGGAATCCAATCGAAGCGCATCTGAAGGCCCTGCGGCAGCAAAAGCTGCACGTGCGCGCCGAGAAGCTCATCTCCCTCGACAAGCGCGACCTGCCGGACTGGGCTTTTCTCTGGGAGCAGGATTACGACCACGTGTCGGCCGCATTGGAAAAGCTGGTCAAGACAGCGGTCAAGAAATTCTCCGGCTATGTGCAATCATGGGAGATCGCCTCGGGACTGCATGCTTACAACGCCCTGCATTTCTCGTTCGAGCAGTTGATGGAGCTCACCCGGCGCAGCGCGTCGCTGATCAAGCATTACGCGCCGCGCTCAAACGCCGTGCTGAGCATCACACTCCCGTGGGGCGAGTATTACGCCCACGACGCCCAGACAATTCCGCCGAATCTTTATGCGGAGATGGCAGCCCAGAGCGGCGTGGCATTTGACGCACTTGGATTGGAGCTGCGCTATTATCGCGATCCATCCGGACTGGCGGTGCGCGATTTGATGCAGGTGTCATCGCTGCTCGACAAATACGGCAATCTTGGCAAACCGATGCACGTCACCGCCGCTGGCATTCCGTCCGCGGGCGAGCCGGCGGGCACCGGCTGCTGGCGCGGACCGTGGAACGAGGAGTCCCAGGCGGCCTGGCTTCGCGAGTTTTATCGCATCGCCCTTTCCAAGCCATTTGTCGAAACCGTGGCCTGGAGCAACCTGGTCGATCATCCTCCGTCGATGACCCACGACGGGGCGCTGCGGCAGGATCTCACGCCGAAGCCTGTCTTCGATCAGCTTTCCGCGATTCACAAAGAAATCGTCGGAAGCCGCGTGTCCACGTCATCCAAGCGCCCGTCCGCCGCTGACGATTGATGTCGCAGCAGAATTCAACAGACGATTTCGCGTGGGACGTCGCCGTGGTCGGCGCGGGTGCAGCAGGGCTGGCCACGGCCATCTTCGCGGCTCGCGGCAATCGGGGTTTGCGAATCGTCGCGCTCGATGGCGCACCGAAACTCGGCGCGAAAATCCTCGTCAGCGGTGGCGGTCGATGCAACGTCACCAATGCGCACGTCGTCGATACCGATTTCTTCGGCGGAAACCGCAACGTCGTTCGCCGCATTCTTGGCGCGCTGCCAGTTGACCAGACTATCGCGTTTTTTCAGGAGATCGGCGTCGATCTGCACGAGGAGCCTCTGGGCAAGCTCTTCCCCAATACCAATTCAGCCAAGACTGTGCTCAGTTCACTCACGAGCGAAGCCAAACGACTCGGCGTCGAGTTGCGAACTGATAGTCGCGTCGAAGGCATCCGTTTCGAAATGGCAACGAATAACCCGAACATGTTTTCGCTGCATCTCAACGGCGATCGCGTCATTCAAGCCCGCCGCGTGGTGCTCGCCACCGGTGGTCGTTCGCTCCCCAAGACCGGCAGCGATGGCCACGGCTATGAACTCGCCCGATCGCTGGGGCATTCAATCACATCGACCACGCCCGCGCTGGCCCCACTGGTGCTGGACGGCGATTTCCATGCAACGCTGTCCGGCATTGCCCAGCAGGTCGAACTGACACTGCGATGCAGCAACGAAAAGCCAGTGCGCATTCAAGGCGCCATGTTGTGGACCCATTTCGGCATCAGCGGGCCGGCGGCGCTCGATCTCTCGCGGCACTGGCACCACGCGCGCCTTGAAAAAAAGTCGCCACTGGTCACGGCGAATCTGCTTCCCAAGCGCACGGCCGAGCAGATTAACAACGAACTGGTCGCGCTGGCCGCTCATCAGGGTCGAACGCGCATCGCCACGTGGCTGTCCGAATACATGCCCGCGCGGGTCGCCGAGAGCGTTTGTCGCCGCGCCGACATCGCCGCGGAATTGAGCGCTTCGCAATTGAGTCGCGATCAGCGGCGCCAATTCGTCGAAACGGTGTCCTCCCTGCCCCTGGCCGTCCGCGACAGTCGGGGCTACGCCTATGCCGAAGTGACCGCCGGCGGCGTGCCGCTTACCGAGATCGATGCGTCGACCCTGCAGAGCCGCGTCTGCCCGGGGCTATTCTTCGTCGGCGAAATCCTCGACGTGGACGGACGGCTCGGCGGATTCAACTTTCAATGGGCCTGGTCCTCCGCGGCCCAGGCCGGCCGGGCCATCGCAAACGACGCCAAGGCGCTCCGATAATGAGGTTTCGCAGATTGGTGCGCCTGCGCATTCCATCGCACCCGTCGCGCGAACCGATCGTATAAGTGTGTGATCGACCAGACGAACCGATATTGAAATCCATGCCGGACGCCAGGCCCATGAAATTCACCCGCTACATCGTCGCCGCCCTCGCCGTGACCGGCATC
>CAYXEY010000304.1:0-6718 GCA_964464105.1 uncultured Planctomycetaceae bacterium | reverse complement strand
ACGCTGCCGCGCAGCCGTAGATCGGGCACCGGCACTTCATGGCGCTTGGCCGGCACGAAATCAAACGACAGCGCGTCGTGAGGACAATCCTCGATGCAGTTAAAGCACACGAAGCACTCGCTCTTGCGCAGCTGCGTATGCGGGTCAGACGCCCCTTCGCACGATTGCAGACAGAGATCGCAATCAGTGCACTTCGCGGGATTGCGTTCGATCCGCCAAAGGGCGAAACGCGACAGCAGACCCAGCGTCGCTCCGAGCGGACACAACACGCGACAGAAGAACCGCGGGATGAACAGGTTCATCGACACCAGCAGCACGATCATGAACCCGACAAACCAGGCCCCGACATGCTGCCGCGGGTCGCCCGCTCCAGCCACGCCCAGCGTGCCCTTCTGAACCGTCTCAGGCAGATTGAGCGCCGGCAGAATTGCCGCGGTGAAGCTGCGATGAATGAGACAGATCGGATCGAGCAATCCGATTTGCAGTGAGCCATTCCAATCGCCGCGCGACATCGCCGACGCGCCCACCAATGTCGCCAACACCCCGGCCACGACGATGGCGATGATCGCCGGCCGCCGCGCCTTGGCATCCTTGATGACGCCATAGGCGAAGAGTGCCAGCAATCCGCCGACAATCGTCGCCGCGCAGCCCACCATGAGAACGCTCAGGCTGAACTGCCCGAGCAGCGCGACGAACATGGCGATGAGGATGAAATACTTGATGGCATAAATGCGGCGGTATCGATTGGACTCGATCTTCGCCTTCGCATCGCGCGAATTGAACGCCCAGCCGAAGAACTGGTGCAGAATCCCGTAAGGGCATATCCAGTTGCAGAAGATGCGACCCAGAAGAACCGTGGGAATCAGCAGGACCAATCCCCAGATCAACCCCTTGTACAGCGTGCCGGTCGCAATGGTCGTGCTGATGCCAACCAGCGGATCGATCTCAAGAAACTTGCTGACCCAGAACTGCCCGTGGTTCTCATCCACAAATGCAAACGTCGTCATCAGGCAGAAGGCAAGAAACAGCCCCATGACGAGAATCTGAACCAGGATGCGAACCGTGGTGATGCGCATGGCAACGCCCATTATAGCCGTCGCAAGGAGCCGATTGGGCCAGCATTCGTGTTGCGCCTCCCACTCCCTCGAGGGAGAGGGCCGGGGTGAGGGTGATTCACGCCGCAGACTCAAGATTCTGCATGATCTGCCTTGAGTCGAATGGTGCCGCTGGCAGCTTGCAGCCCGTGCGAATTCGAGTGAGCGCTTTTAATTGCGATTACTTATTCATTGCGAGTTCACTCGTATGCTCCACTGGCTGACAAGCAGCCAGTGGCACCCTTTACGTCGTCATGCGTCTGTTTCCCGCCAAATGCAGTCTTAAAGAAATCCGCATGTCGCCGCCAAACCGTCTCCACCGTCGCCGGATCGCGTGGCCCATGCGCCGAGCCCGGAAGCGGAAGCATCGTGAAGAACTTGCCCGCCTTGTTGAACGCCTCCGCCAGCCGCATGCTGTGCAGGAAATAAACGTTGTCGTCCGCCGTGCCGTGAATCACCAGCAACGGCCGCTTCAAGCCCGCCGCGTAGGTCAAAGCACTGCAGTTGCGATATGCCGCACTGACCGTATCGGCTGGCGCCGCCGTCAACTCAGGCGCAAGGTGCGCAACGCCCGACGGCCCCGATGCCGCTTCCTCGCCAACCGGCCCACCGCCAGCCATGGCCTCCTTTGGCGGCGATGTTGGTTGAGCAGTCAGCGTCGCCGGCGGCACGCCCATGTACCGCTCGGTGTAATGCGTGTCGTAATCCGCCCAATCGGTGACCGGCGCGCCGGCCACCCCGGCATGAAACACGTCCGGCCTTTTCAGCACAGCCATCACCGAGAAGTACCCGCCAAAGGACCAGCCGTAGATGCCGACGCGCGACAGGTCCATCTCGCCGTACCGGCGACCCAGCGCCTGCAGCCCATTCACCTGGTCATCCAGCGGCCCGTCGATCACGTTTCCAAAGATCGCCCGCTCCCACTCGCGCCCTCGACCCGGCGTCCCGCGGCCATCCATGCGCACGATGATGTAACCCTGATCCGCCAACCATTGATCGCGCAGATAACCGCGACCCTCGGCCACCACCATCTGTGAATGCGGCCCACCGTATACATGGACCAGCACCGGGTATTTGTGCCCCTTGCGGAACGTAGTCGGTCGAACGATCGATGCATGGATCGACCCGGCCGGTACATCGGCAGTGGTCAGTTCCAGATTCGGAACGAATCCCGGTGTCTCCGCCACGCTCGGCAGCGCGCCGATCGGATTGCCCTCGCGATCGCGCACCACCTGAAGATACGAACCGTCCGGCAACTCCGCGGAATGGACCCACTTCGTTCCATCCCTGGAAAACGCCCCGCTATGCCGGCCCGGCTGCTGGGTCAGCTGATCGGCCTCGCCGCTGTCGAGGGAGATGCGGAACAGATGCGACTGCGTCGGATTGCTGGACGCACTGACCACCACTTCGCGCTTCGCCTTGTTCACATGCGCGACGCTGGTCAGCTCTGTTCCCGCCGGGGAACGAAGCGTTTGCCGCACCGATCCATCCCGCCCGCGAAGCTCCAGTTCCCAATGCCCACTGCGTTCCGTCTGCCAGAGAAACGTCTCGCCATCCATCCAGCGCGGCATGCCGCCGACCAGGTTGATCCACACCGGATCGGTCTCTCGCACCAGCGTCGTCGTCTTGCCCGTCGCGGGATCGACGGCCAGCAGCAGCGCCTCGCGCTGATCGCGGGTCTGCACATACACCGTCAGCGGATTCTCACCCCAACTGACGCTGGCCATATACGGATACCGCTCGCGATCCCAATCCACCCACACGGTCGAGCCGCCGTCCACATGCGCGATCCCAAGCCGCACGGTCACATTGGTCTTGCCGGCCCGCGGATATCGAAACGTATTGGGCTTGTTCTGCGGATTGAACGAATCGGCGATGTGAAAGGTCTCAACCGCGGTGCTGTCCGCCTCTTCGTAAGCGATGTGCTTGGCGTCGCCGCTCCACCACCAGCCGGTGAACCGCCCCATCTCCTCCTGGGCGACGAACTCGGCCTGACCATGCGAGACATCCGCGGTTCCGCCGGTGGTCACGGCGGTCTCTTTGCCATCCGCCAGACTGATAACGTATACATCATGTCCGCGCACGAAGCCGATGTGCGTCCCGTTGGGCGAAAACCTCACGTCCGACGGCGCGTTTTTGCCATCCTCGGTCAAGGTCCGAACGTCGCCCGACTTGCGATTGATGAGGAACATCCGCCCGGCCAGCGTCGTCAGGATGGATTCGCCATCCGGTGAAAGCTGAAAGCCCACCAGCCCGCGCCCACCCTCGCGGCGCCGCTCGCGCCGGGCTTTCTCCTCTGCCGAAAGCTCTTCCTTCACGCCCTTGAGAACCTGTTCCGCGGTGAGCAGCTCGCGCGTCTGACCGTTCGAAGTATCGAAGCTGTATAGGTTTCGAATCACATCGCGCGGGCCGCCGCGAAGAAACAGCACGGCATCGGCCGATGGCGTCACCTGAATCCCGGTCGGTCGTCCCGCCATGAACCCGGTCGTTTGCACCTGATCATGCAGAAATTTGTCAGTCAACCCCGGCCCTCCCTGTCCGCCGCCGCCGCACCCCGCTGCACCCAGCGCCGCCGCCATGCACGCCGCCACCGACGTCCGGACCATTCGCACACCCATAGCGCATCACTCCGCACTGATCAAACCCCAGGGAAGCACCATGTCCTCAAAGGGTCGAGGACTCTAATCTAATTGAAAGACGGGGAAACCGGGCGATTCTGGCGGGATATTTGAGAGGGAGGGCAGCGCGGACACTTCTGGAACACCGCGCTTATGCGGTTTTTGGCAATCTCGAGGCTGAGGGAACCAAGTCACTAGAAGGGGCGCGCGGCCGATAAGCCGCGCCGACTCAGACGCAGGCCAGTGCGTTTGCAACCAGCCCGGCGCCGACCATCATAACAAGAAGCTTGACGATCCAACTTCGGCGATTCATGGACATTCTCCTGATCGTGTCGATGAGCACGGATCCTCCGTGCAAAGGCTAGGAAGACCCATCGACCACGTGACCGCACCGGCGAGAGTTGTAACCCCGCAGGGGCGGCGCGTCAATACACAACCTTAACTTAAAACCCTGTAAACACTTACAATCGAAAAGCCGTCTGGTTGCAGCGCAGGAATTGCCGGATTTTTGCAATGATTCCGGCGATTTCGGAGCACATTAGGATCGAATCTGTGTGAATACTAGCCGCATGAACGTGTTTTTCGGCCTCAGATACGGTGCATCAACCACTTGATTCATCGGCAGCGCCGGCGTTTGGATCGTCGCTGTTGGGCTGAGGCGGACGCTCGCGATCATAGGTCTCGATGTTGGGATCGCGTGGAACCGGCGACGGTGTCGGCCGACCGCCCGGCCCGGGAGGGGGACCATAGCCCTCAGGTAATGGCTCGCGCGGCTTGCTCCAATCGACGTTGGGATCGCTGCGGAAGTCACGGGGGGTTTGCGAATCGCGCGGTGGCCGCTCTTCCCGTGCCGGACCCTCTGGCGGGGCGTCCGGCGGAGCGTCATAAATGATCGGCTCATCCTCTGCCGGTCGCCGTCCTCGAGGCGACGGCGCGCCATCGCATTCAGCATCGACCTGCTGAACGTCCTGAATGCCCCGCGGCAGCCGCCGCTCATCCGGCATGATGAAGGCCCGCGGGTTCACGGCGCCGGTCGGCTTGCCCAGGTTGCTCGCCTCGAGGGTCAGCCGTCCGCCATCCTGTGGCCAGATGAACTCCATCTTGTGCGGGACAAGGGGACCGTTCTCCCAGGCGCGCTTGTAATCCGAGAGATTCGCCCGCATGGTCTCCTGGCCCCGCGCATCGATAAAGCGCATGACCTGGATCATGAACGGTGGCACACGCTCGACATAGATCTCCCGTTCGATCATGAACCGCCGGTCGGCATACTCTCTCATGTAGACCAGCTTGTCGAAATCTTTGCCGGCCTGCAACGCCGGACCCGACAGCCCGGGCTCGTTGACCGTGAGTCGCTGCAACCCCAGCGAAGCGGCAAGCTGATCGGGGCGAATCGACATCCGCCCCGCACACGGCTTGCCCGCGTGCTCATGCTTGCCCCAGCGCATCATCTGCAACTCGGGTTCGACCCAGATCCAGAAGGTGTCCGCGTTTGACCCGATTTGCATGACCGGATCGCCAATGGAAGGACGCAGGTCGACGCGCAGCTCGCGTGGCTTGCGATAGAGCAGCGTGCCATTCAGGTTGTACTTGTGCGACTTGCCATTTCGGTCTGGAAAATCAGCGGTGACATGCACCGCGCTGGACCACAGCGGTCGGTTGAGCAGGGCCGCGTTGGCGTGGATCGACTCCATGATCTCTTCAAGCGGCCGCGGGTCCGGGGCATCAATTGGCTTTGTGCGATCGATGATTGGTTCCTGTGGGGTCGGCGGACATCCACCCGTCATCATCAACATCAATGCGAGACTGGCCACGCGCGCAAACTGACGTCGCCCCTGCGAATGGCGCATTCGTTTCAAGAAACCCTTGGCATTCCACTGACGAGTCAATCGGTCGTCCTTTGCTTTTAGTATTCACTGCGTGCGCCCGCGCGTTGTGACCATCGCGGGCAGTTCATCAGATCGTCAATATACGTTGGCCGGGTCCACCGGGGTCGTGATGATGATCCCATCGGTGCCCGAAGTCGCGTTGCCCGGCGTACCGGCCGCATCGACCGAGCCGCCGAGGCCGCCCGCCGGACCGCAAGCCCCTCCTCCACCACCGCCTGAACGAACGACCGCGGTGACCGAATTGGCCGCCCCCGCCGTGCCCGCCGCGCCGCTCGTCACGAGGATGTTCCCCGTGTTGTTGACCGCTGGTGAAATCAATCGAATGATCCCGCCCGCGCCGCCGCCGCCGGGGCCGGTGCGAAAGTCACTATCGCCGCCGCGCCCGCCAATGGCAGAGATGGTGCCGGTGTTGTTCAATTCGCCCGGCGTCGCGAGGATGACGATGCCGCCTGCTCCACCACCGCCGCCGGTCGGCGCTGCAATCGCAGATGCAGTCACCGCGCCGCTGATAATGATGCCGCCTTCGGCCAGCACCAGGACCGAGCCGCCGCCCTCGCCGCCAAATAGCAGTCCGGCTCCTCCTCCGCCGCCGCCATAGACAGGCGGATAAATCACGCTCACCGCATCGGCGGCGTCGGCCAGTCCGAATCCGCCAAAGCCGCCGGAGCGCGTCGCGCCTGCGATGCCGACCTCGCCGCTGCTGGCGGACAGTCGCGCGATGCCGGGATGCGCCGGGATCTCTGCCAGCTCGATGAATGTCGTATCGTCATTGCCAAGCGTGCCGACCCGCGCGGCCGTGCCGGTGCCGCTGCTCACCCGGAAGACCCCGTCGATCCTGAAGGTGCCGGTGCATCGAATGACCGTGCCGCTGGGAACCGTCAGGGCGGCGCCGGCCTGTACGGTGAAATCAGTGTAGTTGCGATTGAGATCGGCCAGGCTGTCGTTGGCCGCAACGACCTTCGCTCCGGCCGAGCCATCTCCATACAGAGACCCGCCGCCGCCCCCCAGAAGGAAAAACGCCTGCGGAGCGCCGCCACCGACACACGAAGCACCGCTGCACGCGAACGTCAACGCCGGCTTTCTTGAGAACATTCAACGGGTAGTCCGAGTTGCCGGACTT
>CAYXEY010000303.1:0-6730 GCA_964464105.1 uncultured Planctomycetaceae bacterium | reverse complement strand
AAGTCCGGGGCGATTTCCACGAAGGGCTCCATCACGAACCGCCGCTCGTGCATCAGCGGGTGCGGGATGGTGAGCGAGGCGCTGGAGTGCACCTCGTCGCCGTAGATTAAGAGGTCGAGGTCGATGGTCCGCGGGCCCCAGTGGAGGGTGCGCTTGCGCCCGAGCGTCTCCTCGATCTTCTGGCAGACGGCCAGCAGGCGCGGGGCGCTCAGGGCGGTTTCGATCTGCGCGACCGCGTTGATGAAGGCCGGCTGATCGGCCGGGCCGCCGACCGGGTCAGTCTCGTAGAGGGACGAGACCTTGGTCTGCCGAACTATTTTGTGGAAGTGACCAGCGATTTGCGTCTCACTTTGATGCTCATTCCGAACACGTTGGCCTTCTTGAAACCGCTTTTATTCTTTGTGTCGCCGGCGGAGACATCCAGATACCGGCCCCAGCGCCGGAGCAGGACGGCCCGGTCGGCTTCGTCGCTGTCCGACGTGCGGATGCCCTGATTGCCGCCCTTCCCCTGCCAGCACCGACCGAAGTCAAAGTAATAGCGGTTGTCGCACAGGATCACCCGGTGACGGAGTAGCGACTGCATCGAGAGATCCACGTCCTCATAGGCGACCAACCGCGGGTCCGGCATACAGCACTTGCCGCCGATACCGAAGGCACCGGCCCCAGGGGCGCAGAGATTGAACGGCGAGTGAGATTGGAAGCGGCCGGGATGCGCGGAACGGTTCCAGCAGAACATCGACAGCTCGAGGTCGTTGCAGGCGGTGAGCTGGTTTTCGATGATCCGCTGAATGGCCGCCGGCTCGGTGATTCGCCGGGGCCGGCGCCCGACCTGCGAGATCACTCCCTTGAAGTCGTCGTCGACCATGACCAGCCAGAACGTGGGGCACGACCGGATCGCCATCGTGCGGACTTCGGCGATGCCGCGGGCCGGCGAGTGCGTGACCACGTTGCCGATGCCCACCGCACGGGCGTATTCGTCGGACTCTCGCTCATCGACATACACCTTTGCACCGGGCAGCAACGCGAGCGTGGCCGCGGCGTTCTCGACTCGGCGCCGGGATGGGATCAGCAGCGTGTATTCGTGGGAGCGGGCTGGGTTCATGCGATCAGATTCCTGGAGATATGCCTCGGGGGTCACTGACAAAACTGACAAAAGGTTCGGCGAGGGGGCTTCTGTCAGTTTTGTCAGTGCCCGACCGGGGCCATTGCCAATGTTTTGGAGGGCTGGGTTCATGCCATCACCGGTTCCGGTGCCGACACTGCCGACGCCGACACTTGTGGGGTATTTGCTAACGATTCGGAGCGAGTGTCGGCAGTCGGCACGTCGGCGCCAGCCCGGGCACGAATGATGCGAAGCAGCTTGGCGGCATCGACCGCCCGGCACAGGCCGATCTTCGTCTTACCAACCATCGGCGAGGAGTTGACACGTTCGAGTTGCAAGGACTCGCACAGAGCTTCCCAATCGACCGTCGTGCGGGCAAGCACCACGACGTAGTCGTAATGCTCGAACGGTCGAAGCTCCATGTCCGGAATCTCCGGCCCGCTGGCCCCCTGACCGTCTTCGGAATCGTCGCCGTCGCCAAGGTCGCACCCGTTCAACGTGGCGTCGATCAGGTCACGGGTCCAGATGTCGTCGGCATTCACTTGGGCAACGAGGGCTTCGAATGCAGCACGGTCGCCCGTGGCCATGGCCGCAACGGGGTCCAGCGTGGCCAGGATCTTCGCCTCGGCCGCCTCGGACCAGTTGCCGACGAGGACCGGGATCGGCTCCTTGGGGTCGGACGACTTCTGCCGAAGGTGCCCGTCGATCAGCCTGCCGGTGCGTTCGTTGAACAGGCATGCGCCCGCCCAGCCGACCTCGGGGTCATCCAGCAAGGCCCGGATGGTCTTGGACTGCTCGGGGCTGTGCCTGCGCCTATTGCCAGGATTCGGGGTCAGGCTGCCGGCCTCGATCCATTCCAGCCGGAGCGGACGCGAGGGCAATGGAATGTCCGCACAAGTCTCCATCGGCGCATCCTCTCGCACGTGCGGGCTTGCAGCCGCAACGTCTCGCATAAGTCTATTCTTCGCTGCCATTTATAATCGCCTCCTTGCTATGAAATGGAACGTCACACACGTCGATTTCATGCTAGCGCAGCGCGGGAAAGAAAGATTACCTCCAGGGCGAATTGTTCCCGATGGGAGGTAGGCGTCTTCGCGGGGGAAGGACCCATGAATCCCCTTATCCAGAGCACTAATTCAACGCTTGTTGCATGTATTTCAAAGCAAATATCAATGCAAGTAACTATGGCCCCAAACTTAACTAAATAGGCAAACCTGTGACCCAAGCTTTCAGGTGAAATGCCTGAACACCCTACGTCCGTATAACACTCTTTATTTTGCGTCCGCTCCAGCATTTTTTCGCTTGACAACGAAAGTGCCTTGTCAATATAGTGCCGCGTCTAGATCAATGGCCAAACGACCCGACGGGAAGAGTCACGTGGATCAGATCGGGCGGATGGCCAGTTTTTTATAATTGTCGCAACAAAACCCAGTAGCCCATTAGAGTCATTTCGGGGTTGGGCTGTCCTGGGACCGCGGAGTCATTCTAGAAATAAATCAAGGCAATCGCGATCCCCGCGACCGAAGATCGCATTCGATCGCAGTCGCAGTGCTTGTTTCTGCTAAATCGCGCCATTCAAATTCCTTAATGACCCGAGGTGGCTGGCGCTCTGCGTGTGCATTTAATGGGAAACTCTCTATGAAACAGTTTCTGTCTGCACTAATACTTACGTCCACTTTCCCACTATTTACAACGTCCGTTACCGTCGGAGCGGATTTCAATTCTCGGCAACGCCTGCAAGTCTACGAGAAGTCAGAGTCCAATCTGTACCCGTCCTGGCTTGGTGAAACTCCAGCATCAAAGCCTATTTCCGTCTCTGGAGATTGGTTTGTATCGCCAACGCTTCGCGCCGTAGGCGCACTGGGCTTGGCAACGCTGGCGACTGAGCTAAGAAGCAATCCCGTGCCGGGCGTCATGCTCTTGCGCCACCAAGTTGGCAAAACGGGAATTCCTGAGCTCGTCGCCGCAGACGTGAAGCTATCCGCGCTTTATGTTATTAATATCGCCCTTACCGACAATGATATTCTCCAAATCTCTAAATCTAAGGCAATTAAGGAGCTGGTCATAGACAGCCCCGATGGCCCGACCGCCAATGCGCTTATTCATATCTTGGACGCCCCCAGCCTCGAGTCACTAATCCTCAGTGATATCGTTAATATGACCGATGATGCAATGGTGGGCCTCAAATCCTCATCACTTCTCAAGAGAATGTCAGTTGCAGGCTGTCCGATCACAGCTGCGTCGATTCCTTTAATTGCGTCTAAGTTTCGCAATATTGAGTACCTTGACGTCAGCGACACGGAGGTCGCAGTCCTGGATGGTCTGTCGGGCCTCTCGAAACTGACGTCGCTTAGGGCTTCTGGTTGCGCACTTCTGACGGAAGGCGCACCAGCATTAAAGCAACTTACGTTGCTAGACTTGAGCTCAGCATCACTTCAAGATTCGCATCTAGGCGCAATCGGTCAATGTACGCAATTAAGGTCACTCGACCTCGCGTTCAATGATATCACGGAGGCCGGCCTCGAAAAACTCCAGAATCTTGTCTCGTTGGAAGAGGTGACTCTTTCTCATAATCCAAGACTTGTAAGTGGCCTAAACTTGATTAAGGCGTCGAGTCTGAAAAGGGTTCGACTAGACGGACTTCCCTTGAGCGCTGAGGCCTTTGGTGAGGTAATTCGTTGGAAAGACTCGTTGATTGAAGTGAGCCTAAACGGAAATCAAACGCTTAGCGGAACAGACCTTCGAGTATTGCGTAGCTTGAAAAAACTACAGCGCCTTCAGCTAGAGAATACAAAGATCAGCGACACCGACCTTACGGCTGCAGCTTTGCTAGATTCTCTTCGATCGTTGCGACTCACCAACACCCTTATTTCAGATTCAGGCCTACGAAACTGCATCGCGCAACTTGAGCAGCTCGAAGAGCTCGACTTGGGCAAGTCTGGCATGCCCTCACTTACATCACTTGGACTCGACAGCCTTAGTGCTCTCACCAGGTTAAAGGTGCTTCGTATACCGGGATCAGGATCAGTCAGTGATCTGGGTTGGCTTCAACATCATAAGTCCCTCAACATCCTGGACCTAGCAGGCGTCCCCGTTGATGACCAAGGCGCCGCCCAAATCGGGGAACTTGCAAATCTAAGAGAACTCTATCTAGACCGTAATCGCGACGGCGACCTCGTCGCCAATGGACCAGGGGGAGGCTTAACAAAGGTTGGCACAGCTAAGCTCGGCCGACTGAAAGCATTACAAACGTTGTCGCTGAGAGGCCACTCGAGAATCGAGTCTGATGGGATAGAGAGTCTTGCTTCGTTAACATCATTGAAAAAGCTCATCCTTAGTAACACCGGCATTGACGATCAAGCCGTTCCCAGTCTCGGACAGCTAGATGGCCTGCTGGATCTCAGTGTGTCGGGCACGCGGATCACGCAGCACGGATACAGATCGCTATGCGCCCGACTTCCGGCGGCGCGCATTACCTGGAATTAAGGACCTTTCATCATGAGCCGCTTCAACTTGCTTGTCGGAGTTCTATTGACTTGGGGATTCGTGACCGGATGTATGAGTCCGGTTAATCGAATTCCTGCGCTGGACAAGCCTAGCGATCTGCAAGCTAGGTCACCTTACGAAGAGCTTATCAAATCCCTGAAGAACGCCGAACCCTATTTTGTCGTAGGTCTATCTAAGACTTCCGATATGCCACTTTCTAAGGATGGTAAGCTCAAGCTGACGGTAAAGCCAAATACCGAACTGGGAATCACAGCAGACTTTCGGGATGGCATGCTGCGACATGCGAAAATCGAAGCCACAGAGTCACTTGTCTTCAAATATGATGGGTTGCCCTCGATCCAGCTCAGAGTTGTCAGCATTGATGCCAGTGGGACATGGAATCTCGAAGATCTTACGTTTACCAACAACGCTCTTAACCTCCTCTTTCCATATGTTCTAACGGCGCTGAAAACTGTAGTTCGCAATGAAGTGCAACTCGAGACCTCTGCTTATGGAATGGCGGCCGAATTTCGGTTTTTTCGCGAGAAGAACAAGGGGTGGGAGGTTGCGGAGCTTAACGCTGCCGCATCACAGGTAACTCAGTCTCAATTACTCTTGACGGACTTTGAGCAGACCAGTCCTCAGGATGCAACAACGGGGCACGAACAGAGCGGGACGAAATTCACGGGATTACAGTCACTGGTACAATTTGTGCGCCTTAGGGCTGCCGATGTGCAGGTTCACGAAGGCGTGGTCTTCACACTCGGAGGATACAAAGAAGGACAGAATCATCAAGACCGGTCCAGATTGGTGACGGGGCCGAAGAGCACGTTCGACATCCGGTTTGCAGAGTATCGATTTGATAACAAGCAACTTACTGCTTTGGCCAATCTTAGACTCACGTGTCTGAATAGTGTGCTCGTTTCGCATGGAAGGAGAATTAGACTCGGGACGGGCTCAAAGCTCGTCTTGAGTGATATGCGAATTGAACATCAGGCAAACGATAGTAAGTGGCGGTTCGCTGCCTCGACAGGATACAGTGAGTTTCGCCTCGCCGATGGTGATTTCGCCATCGAGAATAATCAGATTGAGCTAGCCGAGAATTCGTATGTGTCGCTTGAAGATTTTCGATTGGAAGGTGAATCTGGACTGCCGCTAACGGTTGCTGGCGCTGGGAGTCTCGATCTGAAGCTTCGAAGCGGAGCAGTGAATATGAACGGCAGTCACCTGCTAATCGGTGACAAGAGCCGCATTGCTGGCTATGGCGATCTATTGTTTACAGAAGCGGGTTGGCGAATAAAAGGGAAGCTCGAAGCTCTGTCTCTAAACATCGATTCCGGCGAATTTAATCTGGATAAGATAGTCCTTATTGCTTTAGGACCAGAAAGCAAACTAATTGCTCATGACGTCAATTGGGATACATCTGAGCCGAGATGGAATCTAATGGGAAGGATAGATCTAGCGAAGCTCAACGCAATAGAGGCTGTCGGCGATCCGGGAGAAATTGATAAGTTTCGTCTGAACATTGCGCCCGGTAGTTACATTATTATCGGTGATAATTCGCAATTGCGTCTGACGAATCTCGAGTTTCGCGCAACGCCCATTCGCGTTACGGGTTCGTTAGCGGCGGTACTAAAAGTCACGGACGCGCGAATCAATTTGCCAGGTCAGAATAGTTTTCATTTCGATAGAGAAACTGGTTTTGAAGCCTCGGGACTAAAGTTGGACAGTGGCGCGCAGAACTATGTTGCGGGACGAATTACGCGGCTACAAGGCACGTTAAGAGGCGCGGACGTTAATCTGGGTGACAAGGGTGTGCTCGTCCTTGCTAAGGGAACATCGGCGGCTCTGAGTGGACTGCTTATACCGCCTAGTGGCTCGAATTACCAGTCTTCAATTGCTATCGATGGACGAGTAGCGAGAGGCGATTTGTATTTTGGAAATGGCAATAATGTAGTCATTATTGAAGGGACGAGACTTGTGACAGATGACCTTCGACTTGACGTTACAATGCCTAATAAGGTTTTCGGAACTATTAATTCCCTGGATGTGCGCGTCGGCAATGGTGTATTTAGAATTAATGAACATACTAGATTCGATGTCACCAAAGGAGATTTTAAGTTTGTATCATTAAGCGTACCG
>CAYXEY010000302.1:0-6732 GCA_964464105.1 uncultured Planctomycetaceae bacterium | reverse complement strand
TCATCATCGGCGTTGCCGTCGTTGCCAAGTGGATGCTCCCCGAGATGCCCTGGAGTGTTGCGTTCGTGCTCGGCGCCGTGGTGTCGCCGACGGACACGGTCGCGGCCAGCGCCGTGCTGCATCGCATTCATGTGCCGCGACGATTGTCCGCGATTCTCGGTGGCGAGAGCCTGGTCAACGATGCGACCGGACTGGTCGCACTGCAACTGGCCATCGGCGTCGTGGCCTCGGGCGCGTTCGATTGGCTGAGCGTCAGCCGTGCGTTTCTTTGGACAGTGCTCGGCGGAGTCGGCGTTGGCGTCCTCGTCGGATACGTCGCTCATGAAGCCAATCGTCGCATTCGTGACACCACCGTGCTTTTCACGCTTTCGCTCGTGGCGCCCTTGATTGCCTTTGTCAGCGCGCACGCGCTGCATGCGTCGGGCGTGCTCGCGGTGCTGGCCGTGGGGTTCTGGGTGTCATGGCGGATTCACGCCATCAAGGCGCACACCCGTTACGATCTCTACGCGGTGTGGCGGCTGCTGGCCTACATCGTGGACGGTTTGTGCTTTCTTCTGATCGGAATCCAAATCCCTCGACTGGTGCAGTCGGTTACGCCTAGTACGCTTTCCGACACGCTTTTCGCCGGGGGCATCGTGACCCTTGCGGTCATACTCATTCGCATCCTTTTCATGTTTCCAGCGGTCCATGTTCCGCTTCGACTTTCTTCGCGCCTTCGCGCCCGGGAAGGCGAAATACCTTCGACAAAATCGATATTCCTGGCTTCATGGTGTGGCATGCGCGGGGCCATTTCAATGGCCGCGGCAATGTCGGTTCCCGTGCTCATCAACTCCAAGCCCTTTCCCGGTCGCGATGAACTGCTCATCTGCACCTTCTGCGTGATCATCGGCACATTGGTTGTGCAGGGTCTCACGTTGCATCCGCTCATCCGATGGGTGGGTATCACCGGCGATGCCAATGCGGGTGAGGAAGAGCGGCTGACGCGTATCAGCATGATGCAGGCCGCGTTGTCGAAACTCGATCAGATCAAGGCCGAGACGCAGGTTGACCCGGATGCGATCACGCATGTCGAAGCGACGTATATGGAGCGCTTGCGGCTGCTCATCAGCCCGCCGGCGCCGGTAAAGCGCTGTCACGAACTGACCGATGCAACCGGGAGCCTGTTCGCCGTGGAATTTGAGACGTTGCTCTCTGAGCGAAACAGACTGCTGGAGCTGCGCGACTCGGGCGACATCAACGATCTCACGCACATTCGTCTGCAGGAAGAGCTGGACATGATCGAGATGCGCGCCGTGGCACATACCAAGCCGACGGCGCAGAAACCGCATGCATAGGAAGTCAATGAAGAATGTAGAATGAAGAATGAGTCGCAGAGAGATTTTGGGCCCGCTTCATTTCTACATTCAATATTCGTCATTCTACATTTTCTTAAGCTCTTCCCCCGTCAGTCGCATGACCGTCCAATCATCCATCGCCTTCGCCCCGAGCGACTTGTAGAACTTGATGGCGGGTTCATTCCAATCGAGCACGGCCCATTCCACGCGGCCGTAGTTTCGTTCCACCGCGATCGCAGCGAGTTTTGACAGCAAGGCGCGTCCGACACCGCGGCCGCGGAACTCGGGTCGCACGAACAGGTCTTCGAGGTAGAGTCCCGGCTGGGCGAGGAAGGTCGAGTAGTTTTGAAAGAACAGGGCGAAGCCGACGGGCGTTGAATCGAGGGATGCGATCAGCACCTCGGCGGCGGGGCGCTGGCCGAAGAGGGTTTCGTGCAGTCGCGCATCGGTGGCAGTCACGACATGTGAGAGCTTTTCGTATTCGGCCAACTCTCTAATGAGCGCGTGAATCAGCGGAATGTCGGCCTCAATGGCCGGACGGATGTGAATCGCGGATGTCGGCATCGGTATTCCCTTGGTGCCACGAATGTTGACAAAGTCCAAACATGCCGGTGTCATGCGGCATATCCGTTGGAGGACACATTATGCTGCCAATCCTCGCAATCATCTCGCTCGCATTCGGACAGGCCGAGCGTCCGCCGAAGTTGGATTTCAAGGAGAAGATTGACTATGCGGCTTGGATTAATGCGCAAATGACGTCAAGTGGGTCGCAAACTGTCAAGACTCTCTATCGAGACCTATTGCCGACGCCAGACGGAAACGGGGGATTTCAAGGCGGAATTCCGGAGATGGGGGAGAGGGCAAATGGGCAATACTCTGATCTCCACAACGTCTGGTCTGAATCCGAGTTTCCCGAATTGGCCTCGTACATTCAAAAGAACCGCAAGCATTTGGACGCAGTATTAAGGGCCGCGACGGAAGGAAAGTGTTGGGATCCGATTCCTCTCGACGAGGACTTTGTTTCCACTGGGCTCACGCCCTTTGCACAAGCGAGCCGCAGTGCGTACCGGGCACTGATAGCCCGTGCGTGGATGAAACAGCCGAACCAGGCGAAGGCGATCAATGAGACACACATCAAGCTGCTCGGACTCGCGAACCAGCTTCATCAGTCTGGGTTAGCGATCAGTGCGCTGGTTGGCTTGTCCATCCGGTCCGGCGTATCCAAAAGCGTCTTGCGCGCGCTGGACATGAGTCTCATCGATGAATCGAATGTGGCTCAATCGTATGATGACCTATTCAAAGCAAATCCGGGAAGCCCCCAATGGGACGCATTGGTTACAACGGAATGGGCAGCGGTATTGAGTTTTGTTCAACATGCTTGTCCCAAAGGAGAGCCCGACCCGGAACGATTAGAGAAGGCCTGGGCAGCAACTGGAAAGGGCCGTCCACCAACTCCCGAGGAACTCGAGGTGATCTCGGCTGCCGATCCTCTCAACGCGCCAGATCTTCTGGACGGTTATTATCAAGAGTTGCGGTCGAAGGGCCTCGGTTCGTTACGCTGGGGTAAAGCCGCTCAAATCAAGGAGATCACCCAAGAGTTTAGAGAAAATACAGGCGTCAATATTGTGATTTGGCTGTATTTTTCGGATTTGACGCGTACATATGAACTGCTCGTCCGCACGGAATCTGAATACCGCGGCACAATGCTTGCTCTTGCAATTCATGCCCACCACGCCAAGCATGGCGAATGGCCCGCGGACCTTGGGAAGATCGATCCGAAGCTGGGATTGAAGAACCTCAAGGCTTATCGTATCGATCCGATGACCGGTAAGCGATTCATTTATCACGTCAAGCATGGCAAGCCGTGGCTGTACTCTGCCGGCGCTGATGGCGATGATGACGGTGGCGCGCATCATCCGAAGTTCGGGGAACATGGCGCGGGTGGTGACTATGTCTTTTGGCCGCGTCCGTCGAGGTAATCAAAAAGGCTCATTTGTCATCCCTCACGGACATGCCGGGCCGATCCAAAGGCCGACGCCGGTTGTGATGTCCTTTCCATTCACCATGCCATCTGAATTCAAGTCCGCCGTCGCGATCGGACAGCCAGGGTGCTGCACGACGAACGCGGTCGGATCGATGACGGCCAGAACAAATGCCTGCACATCGGCGAAATCGCGATCGCTGTCGCAATCGATGTCGCCGGCGCACGCCGCCATTCGCTCAAATGCTCCGATGTCGCTCGCCGCGCCGCTCACCGTTCGCAGAACACCGGCTTGGTGCTTCTGGTATTGCTGGCTGATCGCGCCGCTCGGCAATACAGCCGGGCTCAAGCCGATGGCCGCGTCCATGCACGCCGATCCCGCTGCGAGGGCGAAGTCTTGTGCGGCGAAATCGACAAATCCAGGTGATGTGCCCGTAATTGACGTGCCGTCATCATTAATCGTGCCGGTCACGCCGCCAAATGAACCCACGTAGCCGGGTTTGAACCAATTGCGTTTCAAGTCCAGCACGCCGCTGCTGTCCAGCAGGGCCAGGGCATTTCCGCCGGTCGTGACGTAAATGATGTTGTTGCGAGCGTCGCAATGCTCGTCGTTGGTGGAGAGTCGCATCAGCGTCGTGCTGTCGGTGCGCGTTGATATGACCGTATTGTGATAAAAGTAGAGACTCCCCTTGCGGTAGTCGGCCAGTGAACCGCTGTCGCCGCCGTAATGGAGAATCTGCTTGTTTCCGGCCCCAGCCGGCTCGATCAGCACGTTGCCGTAAACATCGGTGCGCGAATACGCCGAATCGTCGCGGATCAGCGTGCTGTCCTCGGCATCGACCAGGTCGAGTTGGCGATTGCCCGACTCGATCCAGTTGTAGCGCACCACCAGTCCGGCCGAGCGATCCTTCAGATTGTTGCCGCCGGCGCCGCTGAGCAGGGGACCGAAGCGATTGAATTGGTAAACAATGCCGATGGCCGCGGTGTAGGTATTGTGCTCGAAGATGCTGCCGTTGTTGCCATTATTATGGATGTAGTTATTCTCGATGAGAATGTCGCGGGAGACATTGTCGCCGGCCGAACTGACAAACAGGCCGTTGCCGCTGTCGCGAATAATGCAGTTGCGGATGGTGATGTGCTCGCCCAGTTCGATATGAATGGCCGCGCCGTTCTGGGCGTAGGTCTGCACCACGCCGTTGTCGCCGGTGAAGGTGTTCGGTGAACGCGCCCCGCGTACGTCGAGTCCCTCGATCACGATCCAACGCGCCACGTCATTACTGGGCACATTCGAGCCGCCGATCTTGATGACCGAGCGCGGCTCATTCCAATAGTTCAGCGGCGCGGGCGTCGTGGCGGTCTCGCCATCGACAATCGGCCGCTGACCGGCGGGGCCGGGTACGCCGCGCACGCAGATCGGCGCGGACGATGATCCTTGTCGGCCGATGACCCATTTTTCGCGGTAGGGCGTTGTGCGCCAGTGAATCCAGACCGTGTCGCCGGGCTGAAGCGTGGCCCAAGGCGCCGCGCCTATCGTGGCCAACGGCTGACCATCGCCGACGTGATAATCGGCGGCGAGGGCGATGTCACCGCCTGCAAAGAGCGCAGCGACCGCAAGCAATCGATAAACCTGAAATCTCAGATTTGAGAGCTTCAACACTGATTGAAGGCGAGCGGACTTCATATTCAAACCCTCCGTGATTGTCGCATTGCCGGCTACCGCGGGCAATCGGCGTTCCAGGAAGAAAGGCCGCTTGCGCCGCACAAGGGGGTCATAGTCCTCAGAACGGTGTGCGTCTCCACACGCGTCATGCACAAGGCGCGACCGGCTCCAGGTCGTCCGCGAACAGGGCTCAAGCAGGCACGCTAGGGTAACCTTGACATCTCCATGCAGAACCGCTTATATAAGGCATGGCTTATGGACAAACACTCATGGTGCTGGCTGATCCAACCCGCCGCCGGGTGTTCGAGCGGCTGGGCCGGCGCGAGCACACCGTGGGCGATCTCGCGAAATCGCTGCGGGTTACGCAGCCCGCCGTATCCCAGCATCTGCGGCAATTGCGGCAGGCAAAGCTGGTGACCTGGCGGGCCGCCGGCACGCGGCGCTACTACCGTGCGAATCGCGAAGGGCTGGCCGACCTTCGCCGTTACATCGAATCGTTCTGGGCCGGGGCCCTGGCCGCGTTCGCCGCGAAAGATCCGGCTCCGCCCGCGAAAGGCAGATCGAAATGAACCAGGCTCCGCTTCCGCCCATCGTGCAGTCCGTGCGCGTCTCGTGGAATCCCGCCGAGTCGTTTGATCGCTTCACCCGCCGTTTCGCCGAATGGTGGCCGCACAAGACGCACTCGATCGGCGGAGCGCGCGTCGAGCGCATCGTCTTTGAAACCCACGTGGGCGGGCGCATCTTCGAGCAGCATGTTGACGGACGTTGCTTTCAATGGGGCAAGATCATCGAGTGGGATCCGCCGAAGCGGGTTCGATTCTCCTGGCATCCCTCGCGCGAAGAGCGCACCGCCCAGGACGTCACCATCGAATTCCAGCCGGACGGTTCCGGCACGCACGTCGTATTGACCGCCGGCGGCTGGGAGCGGTGGGGCGAAGGCGCGGCCAAGGCCCGCAAGATGTACGACATGGGCTGGGGCTACGTGCTGAACATGTGGGGCGAAAAGCGCAACATGAAAATGATGCTCATCGGCGGGCTTGGCCACGCATTCCGCTTATGGCAGAAGATTCGCGGCAAGACGGAACTTCAAATCGAAGGCGACGGCGGCGAGATTGAGCCGGCAACCGCAGCGTCCAAGTCTGTTGAGCGAGCGACATAACCCGTCGCCAATCGACAGCCTCGTCGATTGCGGATAATGCGCCCAAATGGCGACTGGCGCGGTATGATGGAGCGCTTCCGGCGAGCCGCGCTCAAGCCATGGGGAACCCAATGCACGCATCGTCCTTACGAATCGGCCTCCTTGTCGTCATTCTGTCTGCATCGCCCGCATTGTCCGAGGAACTCTGGAATACCGGCGCGCCGCTCGCGTCCGGTTCCGTCGCATCGGTCGGCTGGAACACCACCGCCGCGACCAACTTCCGCTTTGCCTGGGTTGACGATGTTCTATTCGCGACACCCGTCGAGTTAACCAGGCTGACCTGCTACGGCCACCAGACCGGCAATTCGATCAACGAGCCGCGGCTGCTGGGCGCCTATGTCCGCATCCTCACCGACAACAGCGGCGCGCCGGGCGACGTCATCTGGGGCAGCTTCGAGGAATCACTCTCGTTCACTGAGACGTTCACGGGCACGTTTCACTCGGCTTCATCCATTCGGCCAATCTACAAAGTCGAAATCAGTCTTCCGGCCGTGCGCCTCTGCCCCGGCAATTACTGGTTTGAGGTCAATCTCGACAACAATGACATTCGACCGGACAC
>CAYXEY010000301.1:0-6743 GCA_964464105.1 uncultured Planctomycetaceae bacterium | reverse complement strand
CGCTCCTTTCGCCGTCCGCTCTCGGTGTAGTCGGTCTCGTAGGTATGGACCTTTCGAGCCACGGCCAGACCAAATTCGTCCACCGTCTGCCGCAGGATGGTCTCGTCAGTCTGATCGAGCACGCCCTGGGTCGACGATGGCGGATAGGTCGCAACCACTTCGCTTCGATAGATGGCGTCGCTTCCGGCTGATGCATCGGAACTGTACAGGCTTACGCCTCCACGAACGCGGCCCTTGCGCAGCTCGCGGGCCGACAGCGCCCGAGTGGTGTACTCGAGCAGATCGATCCGCAGCACCATGTCGCACTTCAGTTCCTTGCACAGCTCGGCATTGGACATGCCTTCCCAGTCGACCTGTCCGCGATCCTGCATGCGGGCGATCGTCACGGGATCGACGAACGAGGCCTGTGGCAAATTGGATTTGAGATAGTATGTCACGGTCTTGCCGACCCGGACGCGGGCCAGCGCGTCTGAATCAAGCGTGGCCTGCTCGGCCCACACCACCACGCCCACCTTTTGATTGGAAATCGCATTGCACTCGGCGGCGTGCTGCTCCTTCTTATCCGCGTTGAGGAAATACGCAAGCTGGCAGCCCGAAGCGCTGTAGACGATTGCTGCAAGAAGTAGGGACTTCAGGGCCCAAGCCACACGAAAAGGTCGCCGTGCAGCCCGAATAATATTGATGTTTGTATTCATATATGCATCCTAATGAGGCGCGGGCAGTTGCCCGGTCGCAAACCCGATGGCCATCTTCAAGCCCCATCCACCGACCACGAGCAGGGCAAAACCCAGCATGAGCCGGACCGGTCCAATGCGATCCCAATCCACCTGAATCACCCGGCCGGTCGCCGCGGCATGGGCCGCCAGCATCAGTCCGATCATCGCTCCGAGGCACAGCGTCGCGCCGGCCGGCTGGGCGATGAATGCGTCAATCGGTCGGCCATGCATCAACAAGGAGAACGAGGTCGTCATCCCGCATGAGGGACACGGAAGCCCGCTAGTGAGGATCAATCCACACGGCGGCAGGCCGAGTCGCTCGTGCGTGCCGAAGCCGCGGTCGTCCGGCGGCAGCATGCGGGCGATGATCAGCACGGCGAGCAATGCCGCTGCGATCATGCCAGCCACGAGACGGAGTTTGAGACCCACCGTTATGGGCGGTCCCAGATAGCGGCCCATCGATGTCAACACACGGTTCATCTTGCGTGGCCGGCGCCAAACCCTGCCGGTAGTGATTCTACTCCACAACTCCGCCTTCGTCCTGATGGCCCGGGAAAGCGGGTGCTTTCGGGGTCAAACCCGGCGTTATCATACCCGGCGACCAAAACCGATTCGTGGGTCTGCAAATGTCGCAGGAAATAGACATCCGACAGGCGTTGATTGACCGGCTGGAGTCCGACCGGCGCTGGGGGTTGAGCCATGTGCCGATCCCGCCGATTCAGGTCGCCATGGCGCCCGCGCCGACAGTACCCGTCCCTGCGGGATACGCTTCTTCTCGCGTTGCGCCGTCGATGCCCTCTCGGGGCACGGGGTCTCTCCCGCCTGTGCAGGCACCTGTCGAGATTCTCGCTCCGCCGCCGCCCCTGTCCGCCGATGAACGAACCTCTCGCACCAAGACGCTGAACGTCATGGACGAATGCGCGGTTCGCGTCTGCGAAAAGTGCGGACTGTCGAAGACCCGCACCAAGACCGTCTTCGGCGTGGGTGATGTGGCCGCCCGCATCCTCTTCGTCGGCGAGGCTCCCGGTCACGACGAGGACGTCAGGGGCATCCCGTTCGTCGGCCGTGCCGGACAGCTGCTCACCGACATGATCGAAAAAGGCATGGGCCTGAAGCGGGACGATGTCTATATCTGCAACGTGCTCAAGTGTCGCCCTCCGAACAACCGCAATCCGGCGATGGACGAAGTGGCCGCCTGCAAGGGCTACCTGATGAAGCAGATCGAAGTGATACGCCCACAGGTGATCATCGCGCTGGGCGCCTCGGCGGCACAAACACTCTTGAACTCGCCCGATTCAATCGGCCGGCTGCGCAGCCGGTGGCACGACTTCTATCCAAGTGGCAGCTCGACCATCGGCGAACCAATCCCGCTGATGGCGACTTACCATCCGTCCTACCTGCTCCGCGATCCCGGCGAGAAAAAGAAGGCCTGGGCCGATCTCAAGATGGTCATGGCGCGGCTGGGCATTCCGATTCCGGAAAAGAAGTGACGAAGGCCGTGAGAATACGATTGCGCGCGCAATAGGATTGCAGGCCTAAGGCTTGACGTGACTTACGCCCCTTCCTTGGTTATCAAATCAAATCAGGGACACGGCGGATTCGAGGCCAGCAGCTTGCTGACGAAAATCGTCACATCTACGCTGTCCAGGCCGCCGCTGTTGTTCATGTCGGCGCACGCAATATACGCCCCGGTGAGCGCCTGCACGTACAGCTTGATATCCCGGCCATTCAGGGCGTGATCGACATTCATGTCACCCTTGCACGGACAGATGTCGCACTCATCCGGCACGCCGTTCGAATTCGCATCGACACTCGTCGGCGTACCGGGCGGCACGGTCATGGTGATCGACCAATTGAGCAGCACTCCGGAATCCTGCACACGATCGTCATCCACGATCAACGTCCACAGTCCGGCAGCCGACTGACCATCGAAGGCATTCAACCCATTTATACCGTGAAACGCACCGGTGTAGGGCGCGGGTTCGGATTGAATACCGTTGGGCGCTTCGTCGTCAATCGTCGTGTTGATGAAATTCTGGCCGTTGCCGCCATGACGGTCGTACAGCACGATTTCGGTCGCAAGATGCTTGAGCCGAATTTGCACGTCGCCCGTGAAAGTGTGCAGGAGAGTGAACGTGAAATTCACATCCACCACTGGCCCTGCAAGGGGGCAGTTGATCGTGGCGGTCACAAAACCCTCGTCTTTGGTAAGGATGTTGACCGGTCCGCTGGGATAGGTCCGCGGCCCGCCAGATGCGCCGAACACATCGCAGGCGTCGCGCGCGCCGTTGGCGTTGCAGTCGCCATTCTGACATGCGTCAATGATGCCATCTGCGTCGCAATCGCTCTCGCAGGTATCGGGCACGCCGTTGGCGTTGCAGTCCCCGCCGGCCAGTTCGCACGAGTCGTGGATGCCGTTGCCGTTGCAATCGTGAGCCGCAAGCTCACAGTTGTCAGGAACACCGTTGGCATCGCAATCGAGGGCGCCCGTTTCGCAGGAATCAAACATCCCATTCGCATTGCAGTCGCCTGTAACCATTTGACACTTGTCGGGAATGCTGTCGGCGTTGCAATCGGCGCCGGCCAGTTCGCAGGCATCGAGGATGCCGTTGGCATCGCAATCGAGTCCGCCAGCCAGCAGATCCGCGGAGTCAGGGATGAGGTTGTTGTTGCAGTCTTCAAAGGTCGGCCCCACGACAGCCGCGTTCACATCCAGCGGACCGAATCCGGGCTGAAATCGCCCAACCTGCGCCGCTGAGCTGACCGGCGCCGCGGGCGCTTCGAACCAGAAGTTGTACATCGTGCCCCAGCGGATCGCGTTGGTATTCGGATCAGTCGCGAAAGTATCACAGTACCATTCGATCCGGCCGCCGGCGATCGTCGCGGCCCAGGGCGCATTCGAATACCCCTCGCCATGCGAAGCCGGCGCTGAGAAGCCGATGTTGGAAATGGCCGCCGCACCGACCGGCACCGAAAAGCGCCGTACGCCGCGCTGGCTGTTGTAGTTCATCACCGCGTAATCGTAGCGATACTGACCGCCGCCCAGATCGGTCGCTTTGTGCATGACGATGATTCGGCCATCGACGGGCAGGTCGATGTTCACTCGGCTCGCGCCAGTCCAAGACGAAAGAGCCAGCTGCTCGCGCACCGTCGGGGTAATCGGAAAGCAGAACCAGTTCGGAGCCGTGCCGCTGATTCCGAACTCGCGATGACCGGTGCTGTTGAGCACGTTGCCCGCGGCGATGTCATCCGCGGCAATGTAGATCGCCTCGGCGAAGTACCGTGCCCCGGGGTTGGCCAGGTCGGCATCCTGCACCTGAAGGCGATGGCTGATCGCGTTGTGCGTATGGCCGTTGTGCTTGTTTGCCGTCGAGCCGTCGAAATAGCCAGTCACGGGATTGACTTCGCTGCGCCGGCCGAGTCCGTAGTTCCCGCCGCCGGAATTGAAGTCGGCGCTGTAGGGATCAGAGCAGTGAACGCCGAGGGTTGCCCCGCTGAAGTCCGGCTGGCAGTCGCCGAAACAGACCGGCCCCTGCTCGGCAAAGAAGCCGTGCTTGAGCCAGGCCATGCCAAGCTGGGTCATGCGCCCATCTTTCAGCCTGTAGAGATTCTGGGCAATGACCGGATGGGTGTTGTACGGCAGGAACTTCCACTTCAGCGGCACGTTGCCGATGTTGCACGAGGTAGTGGCCATCGCCATACCTGAAATCGTGCCGACATGGCCGAAGCTGTCGAGGTCGGGAATGTCGCCGACGATGACGTCGGGGCCGGCAGCCAGCGCCGAACCGGTGAAGACACTCGTGACAATACAAAGCGCAAGGAGACTGTTACGAGACGCAAGCACCGGCTTCCCTCCCCGAAAAAGGTGCGATCGATCGAGTCGAAATTGGGCAGAACTAAACGAGTGGCGCCCCCGCCGACTGAGATCCAGCGGCCACGAATTGTACGTCGGATGGTTCGTCTTATGCAATCTTTGGAGGAGTCAATTTTGCCGGAACTGCCCTGTTTATCGGCCAGTCTCGACGGCTTTTGTGCTTTCCAGGCGGCCGCAGCGCGGCCCGATCGAAATCACTCCGCCCCGAAGTCACACCAATCCGGCGCGCTTGCGGACAACCCACTCGAGGGTCAGCAACCCGATCACGATGGAAAGGCAAATCGGCCCGCGCTCGACAGTCAGGTCGAGGTGCCGCCGATGCGTGCGGACCTGCCGCGTGAGGTCCTTACTCAGCGCATCCAGCACGCTGCCCAGATCGCCAAGCTCGACGTATCGCCCGCCTACAGAGGCGGTCTCGGCAGCGAGGCTGCGCAGAAACTCGGGATTCGCCAATGGCTCGCGCAGTTCGCGGTCGATGTCCTCAACAATGAAACGACTTTCGGCTTCGCCGACCAACTTTCCCGCCTGTGCGACCTTCAATCGCAGTCCATATGACCCGGCCCGCCCGGCAAACGTGCGTCCCACCCAGCGCCCCTCCTCCGGCTGCATCACGACGGGTGTCTCCTTGCCGTCGGGGTCAACCAGCGTGACGGTCACCGTGTTGGCCGTTGCTCCCGGCGTCGCAGCGCCGTCGAACACATGCGCATCGACGCGGATGCCCCTGCCGCCCGTCTTGACCTGGGCGAGGTCGTAGCGCGGCCGATCCGACGACACATGCACGCGAATCGGCTTACCCGCGAGCCACAACGCAAGTTGCCGCCAGAATCGACGATGAAGCTCGGCCCCCTCGTCCGACTGCATGGCCCAGCGCCAAGTCGCGTCGATGGCCATGGCAGCCGTGCGACCCTGACCGGCACTCTGCACCACCAGAACAGGACGCTTGTCTTCATCGGTCAGCAGCACCTGGGCCGCGGGCTTGGATTGTCCGAGCGTCGCGCCGGTGGGAACGAACGCGGTCTTCTCCCACGTTGCTCCCGCCGCTCCCTCCACGCTGCACACCGGATGGGTCGTGCCGATGACCGTCGGCATGATTCGTCCCGAACCTGGCTTGTTCCCCTTGTCGGGTCGACGCATGGGGATGACGTCCGCCAGCGGGCCGGTCAGAAGGCTCCGCGCCGACGGGGTCGCAAGCCCACCGAGTATGCCCAGTCCCACGCCGTCCTTTTCCACCGCCTCGGCGAGTGCCTCCAGCCGCCGATCGGTCGCTTCGCTTCGCGTCACCTCGCCGAACAGCACGACCTGATATTCGCGCCACGATTCGCGAACCGCCGGCAGCGGGTTACTCCAATCGCCCTCGGGCGGTCGCGCGAGATACATCCGCGTTAGCCGCACGCGCGGCTCGCCGGCCAGCGCGCGGGAGATGAACGCCGATTCACTTCGCGGGCGAGACTCCACCAGCAGCACTTGCAATGCGTCGTCGATCACCTGGACAAACTTGGAAAGCGACGCGGTGTTCGCCGAGTTAGCACCGCGCTTGGGCCGGGCGCGAACTTCGACCGCGCGAAATCCCGCGGGCCGAGCCTCTATTTCGAAGGCCACGCGCGCGGTCTCCGCGATCTTGGCCGGAACGATCGTGCGCTTGTCGACCGGCTCGCCCTCCCAAAGCAACTCGACATCGACCGGCTGATCGGCGTAACCCAGGCACTCGAAATCGGCGGTCACCGGTATCTTCGTGCCCGCCGACGCGCGATCCGGCGCGGTAAGCGCTCGCGCGACAATCGTGCGCGTATCGCCCATCGGCGCCGCACTGCCCACGCCGACGGCGTACAGCGCGACCTCCGCCCCGGCGAGACCCTTGGCCGAAGAGATGGAACTGACGTCGCCTTCAATATTCTCCGCGCCGTCCGAAATGAGGATGACCGCTCCGAGCGGATGCTCGACATCCGTCGGAATGGTCAGACATGCCGCGATCGCATTGCCGATGGCCGTTGCGGAACCGTCATCCGGTGCATCGATCGGTTGAGTCGATGCCGACGGCGCGATGGCCAGCACTTCGCTGAATCGGGCGTAAACGATGTCCCAGTTCTGAGAGACCGCGGTCAATCTCGATGCCAGCCCCTCCATCGCTTGCCGAACCGCCCGGCCGCGCGATT